>JACOWL010000010.1 GCA_016176815.1 Candidatus Pacearchaeota archaeon | reverse complement strand
TGTCAAATGAAGAATAGATTGGAAGTGTTACCTCTTTTCTTTTCTCCTCAACCCAGCTGTTTATTTCATCCCGTTTTTTATTTATTGTATTCTGCAGTTTTTCAATCATTTTATGAAATATGAAGTTATTAAGGAAGCCGGGTGGGAGAAGGATACTTATCCATTAACTATTAAAAAGATTGGCTTTGTTGACGGAAACCCTCCAATCTACCATATGATGGAAATTGAAGCATCTACTAATGTCACAACGCCTGAAGAAAAAATAAAAGTATCCGAAGCAATGAAAGGATTAGTTGAGATTATTTTAGGATTACAAAAGGATTTTGGATAATAATTCTTAGAATAACTGGACGAAAGAGGGAAGTGAAAATTAAAAGACTTATTTATATTGAAACGAAGAATATAAATTCTTAAAAATAATTAGAATAACTGGACGAAAGAGGGAAGTGAAAATTAAAAGACTTATTTATATTGAAACGAAGAATATAAATTCTTAAAAATAAGAATAAATTACATCAAATATGATAAAAATAAATTTTCGTGGAAAAGAAATGAGTCTTCTTGAGGCAAAGGTTTTGAGGATTGGGTTAAAAACAGGCGTTATTAAATTAGAATTAAAAGAAGAAGAAAAAAAGGCATATACAAATCGCAAAGAATTACACATAAAGAAAGTTATCCATACTCAAATACTGGAGCTGTCGTATATTCAATTTGTTCAAGATGCAAGAGGTCTTATCAAAGAGGGTTAACAAATAAAGAAGCTGGAGATTTTGATAAAGTTATGCGTACTCCAATGACAATATAATCTCTTAAAATTTTAAATATTTTTAGGGCGATAACTTTTTTTCTACGGAGAAATTAGACAAAATCAATTTCGGAGTAAGCATTAATCGAACGAAGTGAGCTAAATTTAACTTTAAACTTTTTTAACAAAAACTTTAAAAACCATTTTATCTCTACACTAAATAACTTATCACGTACTGGCTGAAATAAACCCGGAGACACTCGTGAACTTGTTATATCAAAATATATAAAATGGCTAAAAAGAAAATTAATGTTAAAACAGAAGAAATAAATCAATCTGAAAATTTAGAACAAACTAAAATTAAAACTCCAAAATTATCTGCCGAAGAAATTGAACAGAAAAAAAAGATTCTTTTAGAAAAAGCTGCAAAATTAAAAGAAAAACTTTCAGAAGAAGCCCCTAAAACTGAAGAATTAAAAGAACAAGTTAAAGGAAAGAAAAAAGGCGAAATGCTTGTTCCCTTGGACGAATATGTTAAAGCTGGAATTTATATCGGAACAAAAGTTGTAACCCCTCTGATGAGGCCGTGGGTTTATAGAAGGCGCGCTGACGGTCTGGCGATTTTTAATACTGATTTAATTGATGAAAAATTAAAAGAAGGAATTGAATATCTGTCAAAATTTAACTAACCGGAATAAGAGTATTTAGCAAAAAATATCCTGCAGGAATACTTACAAATATAAAACTCGCTGAATTTTTTGAAAATGAACTCACAATAGTCTGCGACGCGTGGCTTGACAAAAATGCCTTAAAGGACACCTTAAATGTCAATAAAAAAATTTTAATGATTTGCGACACAAATAACGTCCCTAAAGGAGCCGATCAAATAATTATCGGCAATAACAAAAGCGAAAAAAGTTTGGGATTAATTTTTTATTTGCTTACCAGAGGATACATGAAAGCAAAAGAAATGGACACTTCAAAAATTCCTGACTTGGAATGGTGGACGGGGGAATTGCAGGAAGCCAGAGTATTTAAGAAAAAAATTGTTCCAGTTAAATATGGGACTTAATTTTTTCTTTTAGTTTAAACAGATTATAAATTTTAGCAAATAAATTATTCTTCCATTCCTTGATTAACCTTTTCCACAAAACTATTAGCATTGTTGACAAACATCTGCAAAATTTGTTTGTTTGTTTTATGTTTGTTTTCTTTTTTTAATTTTAATGCCTCGCTAGCAGCCGCCATTCCAAAAATTTTAAGATTATTTTTTGTTCTAAGAGCATCAAGATTTTCCATTACCCTTCTGATTATTTCTTCTATATCTGCTTCAGGGTTTTTGTCCCTATATTCCAAAGCATAACTCGCTGCATTTACCATCACAATTTCAGAATTTTTTATCATTTTATGCGCCCTTAAATAATTAATTTTATTTTTAAAGATTTATGTGCTGTTTTTAATGGGAAAAATAGTATAAATTTTAATTATTTAATTTACCATATTATTTTTCTTCCCTTTTTATCATAAACTCTTATTCCTACATGGGGCTTTCCATCTTCATCATATCCGATAGTAAGAAACACTTTATCCTCTTTATTGTCTTTAGCATGTAAAAAAGCTTCTAAGAATTCAAATTCACATCCTTCGCACTTCAGTAATTCACCTATAATTTTCTTTGCTTTTACCTGAAAATTGTTTTTTTTCTTCATGTTTCATATTGTCATTCTCTCAAGGTTTTGTGTAAACTATTGATTAACAAAAGAAACTTCTAAAGGCATTGAAATATTAAATCTTTTAAGAATTTCTCTAAGAATTTTTTTCTCTTTCCAAAGTCCAGTATTCCAATACTTTTAATTTCATTGGTCTTTTCATCTTTGGTGATAAATATTCCAGAATCTAAATCTTCTGTATATTCTGTTTCAGGAGGAGCTCCAAAAGAAACCTCTAAGAAATCTCCTTCCTCATCATAGTATATGTCATATGTTTCGCCATTCATTTTATTTTAAAAAACAACCAGCTTTTCTCTTTTTGCTTTCCGTAATTTGTTTTTACTAAAACAAATTTTCCTTTAAGTTTTTTTCCGTGCAAATCAAATTCAATTTCTTTTTCAGATTTTTTAAGAAGTTCATAAGTTCCAGCGTCCCAAATTTCAACTCTGCCAGCGCCGTAATTTCCTTCCGGAATTATTCCTTCAAAATCCGCATAAGACAAATCGTGGTCTTCAACCTGTATTGCTAATCTTTTAATTCCTTTTTTTGCCGGCGGTTCTTTTGGAACTGCCCAGCTTTTTAAAACGCCGTCCATTTCAAGACGAAGGTCCCAGTGAAGATGACTTGCATCATGGCGATGAATTACAAAGATTGGCATATCTTTTATAGAATAATTATACTTATAAATATTAATAATTAATTTAACTTGAAGAATATTCCATCTTCTTCCCGCACTCGTGGCAGAATTTTTGCTTTTGAATGAATAAAGGCGTCATGCACATTTTACACATTAAAATTTCCTGCTTTTTTTCAATGACTGGTTTGTATCCGGATCTCCCGGAAAGAAGTTTTCCAAGAACATCAGAAAAAGATTCATTTTGTTGTATTTCCTGCATCCTCAATTGAATATTATTTGCATCAACCATAAAAAAATATATTCTTTGAGGTTTTTAAATTTTTATTTTTTTAGGAAATATATATTTTTAAGGATAATTATTTTTATAAATAAGAGAAAAGTATATTCTTAATATGGCAAGATATTTAGAAGAACTTTTTCCAAATGGTCAGAGTGATTTTAGAGATTCAAAGGGGTATTTTCGGGTTCCAAAACCTGTTGGAGGCCCCCTTACTGTGATAAAGAAAATTGGTGAGAGAAAAGGAGAATCAACTATTTTGAATCAAATTATTGATAATCATTACGCAGGTTATGAAATTAATGCCTATATAAAAGAATTTAAAGAAAGAATTGAAGAAAATAAAATTCTATTTGCTGTTCAATTTTATAAAATCTAATCTTCCGCCGCCAATTTAATAAATATAAATTTTCAAAACATTTATAAACTATAGCATCTATAGTGACTATAGTAAGATGGGAATAACAACAATACAACTAAGCAATGAAATGAAAAAGAAGATATCGGCGTTTGGAAATAAAGGAGAAACTTATGAACAAATTCTTGAGAGAATGTATGCTCTAGCTTTTAGAGAAAATTTAAGAAAATTTATGATGTCTTCTGAAGGATTTATTTCCTTAGATGAATTTGAAAAAGAGGTCAAAAAGAAATGGCCAAAGT
>JACOWL010000030.1 GCA_016176815.1 Candidatus Pacearchaeota archaeon | reverse complement strand
AAATTTTCTGTTATTGTTTGATTGATTACACTAATATTCTTAGAAATATTGCTTCCAGAAGGTTGTGCTGTAACTGATTCATTTGAGATTTGAGAGTTTTCTGTTGAATTGTTGGTTTCAATTGTGATATTTTCTTGTGTTTGATTAGTTTCGGGAAATGCTTCTGAAATATCCTCAGAAATATTAGGGTTTTCAGTTAATTCTTCTGTTATTTCAGGGACAAATTCTTCAATTTCAAGAAAATTTTCTTCAGATGAAGTCGCTTCAGGAGAACTTTCAATAATTTCTTGTTGTTCTCCCGTATTTTCATCTGCAATACTTTCTGTTTTTTCGCTTTGTGCGGGAGAATCTTCAGTCTCAGAAACACCAAAACCAATTAATTTAATAAAACCTCCAAGGATTTTTGAATTTCCAATGCTGGTTTCTTCAAGATTGACGCTTTTTTCAGGATTATTCTTTAAAGTTATTCCTGTATGGTTTACCCAAAAAAAGCCGGCGATTAAAATTAAAGAAAAAGCTATTAAAACATAAATTAATTTAGCTGAAAATTTATTTTTTTTAGGGATATTCACTATCTTTGTTCTTGTCTTGCCTTTATCATCCCTGTAACTTTCATAATAATACGGACCAAAAGTCTTGCCATCTCTTTTAATATATCTTTTATACACCATCTTTTATATGCTGTCATGAATTTTTGATTTTTTAGTAATGTCCTTGGAAATACAATCTAAAATAAAGGGCGGGTCTCGTCTGAAAGACGAGTTTAAGTGGGAATTTTAAAAAATCAAAAACCCAATTTAAAACAATTCATGACCTAGCCATTTTTTAGTGTATAAATAGCGTGCTGTAATTATATAAATCTTGTGCTGTAATCCTTATTTTAAAAGAAAGATGTGCTGTAATCCTCTTTGTTAAGATTAAAAAATACCTGCTTCGCAGAATATTGCTTCGCGTCAGAATAAATTCAAGACGCTTCGCCCAGAAGATTGTTGCTATCCATAATTTTTGAAAAGCGAGATTAATCATCTATTTAATAATAATTCTTTATTTAAGCTGTCTATGTTAGAATACAAATAAATTCGAGGAGCAAAAGCGACGAGTAATTAAAAATTAAAAATACTTGCTCATTTCATTCGCAGAAATTAGGAAGATTAATATGCCAGAAAAATTTTAGGCGAGTTAATTATTTAATTAAACTATCTGGATGAATATTATGAATAAATCAGCTGTGGCGGATAATTGGGTTGGGTGGGCGGGTCACTAATAACCATTTAAAATATAAAATCATCTGCTAATAATCTCTAAAATATCCCTATGCTTCAAAACATGTTCTTTGCCCCAAGCCATTTTTGTTCTTGCATCAATTGCCCTGATAAAATTTTTTCCAAAATCAGTATGCAAATGATATGCAAAATCCAGAGCAGTGCTTCCGGAAGGCAGTAAAAAACAATCGGGAAGAATTCTGCCTTTGCTGTCTTTTAATTTATTTGGAGAGCCCGGGAAAATTGCAATATACTTTAATAAATCAAATATTGCTGTATTCAAAACCTGCTGAACTCCTGTCCCAAATTCAAATTTATCCAGAACATTTTTTTTAATCTTATCTAAAGCTTGTTTTTGTTTATCGCTTAAATTTTTTATAATCTTGAAATCTTTTTCTCCCGGAATATATTCAATCAAACCGGATTTTGCCGCCTGCCTTAAAGCCAGTTCAGAATCAGCAGAGCACGGAATAATTAGATGCTCTTTAAAATTATTTTTCAAATTCTCAATATTTTTAACAGCATCTTCATCGTCGCATTTATTTGCGGCAATAATCATCGGCTTGCTTATTTTTCTTAATTCAGAGGCAAAATCTTTTAATTGCTTTTCATTCCAGCCGGATGGTTTCTCGGGAAGAGCTAATTTTAACAGGACTTTTTTAACCTGCTCTTCCTTGACTTTTAATCCTGAAAATTGTTTTGCAACCGCTTCTGAAAATTTAGCATCTAATTCCTCTTCTAAAAATTTTACGTCCTCGCGCGGGTCATGACCTTCTGTCTGTTTTCCAAGAATATCTGTTTTTCCTGAAGCATCAATTATATGAATAAAAGCGTCTGCCTCTCTCAAGTCATCTAAAAACTGGTTTCCCAAACCTTTTCCTTCGCTCGCGCCGGGAACAAGACCTGCAACATCCATCAGCTCAATAGAAACAAATCTCTGATGAGAAATGCAAAAACCTTTATTTGGATTGCACTGCGTATTAAATTCCTTGTCAATGCATTCCACGCGGACATATCCTATTCCGTGATTTGGTTTTATTGTTGTGAAAGGATAGGGAGCAATTTCAACCTCTGCCAGCGTCGCTGCTTTAAAAAAAGTGGATTTTCCGCACGAAGGTTTTCCTACAAGTCCGAGTAACATGAAATTATTTATAGAAAAACCTTTAAATAGATTGTCTCGTTTTGAAAATAGTTTAAACGAGCCTGTAGCTCAGCTTGGAAAAAGCTAAAGCTTAACCAATCTGAACCGGTCTCGAGGCAATGAGCCTGTAGCTCAGCTTGGTTTAGAGCACTGCTCTTATATGAGTTTAGTCCAATTCAGGATTAATTTCACTTGGATTTTTCTAAGTGAGGCAGGGGTCCCAAGTTCAAATCTTGGCAGGCTCATTTGATATTGAACAAAGTGAAATATCAATAAGCAATGGTTTGCGAAATTCAAGAAAGTTTTTATTAAAAATAAACTTTTAGCAAGACCAGACAACGAATAATTTATAAAATAAATTAGATTAGTTTTAAAGAAGAAAAATGAAACATATTTTTATTTTAATAGGTGGTGCAAGTTTTGGGAAAACAACCATTATAAAAATGCTATCTGAAAAAAGATATTCAATTCTAAATGCGAATAATAAAAAAATATTCACAATAACAAAAAAATGTTCAGAACAGGAATTATTAAAGATGTTTTGTAAGTATGAAATTTTAATAGATAAAAGAATTAAAAAATTAATAAATATTTTTGAAAGAAAGTCAAAAGGCAAAGAGAATTCTGCTTTGTTAATTCCATTTACCATTCAACTTGAAAAAGAAACTAGAGAACTTGGGATAAAATGTATAATTGAACCGTTTAATTACTTTAAGAATAAGTATAGAAACAATGTTCACATTATTCACTTAAGACGAGAGGATAAACCATCCGCACATAATAAAAGAATTGAGATAAATAATTTTATTTCTCAAAAGACTAATCCAGAATTAACTTTAATATCAGATAATCAACAAGTAGAAAATGCTGAGAAACTAAAAAAATTTATTATTAACAAATTTATTTAACAAATCCAAGTTTACATCTATTTTAAAAAATATTGCATTTAGAACAGAATTATTTTCTCATTTTTCTAAAGCCCATATATTTGACCATACAAAAGTCTAAATCACATCAATTCAAAGACCACCCCTAATTAAATTAAAAAAAGGGCACAATTCAATAGAAATATAAAACTATAAAGATTCTAAACAAAATAAAAAAGAAGATATTTAATATCCACACCTAGAATTAATCCGGCGAGTAATCCTGTAAAAAATCTCAATCGGTTATTGCTCTTTCTCCATCCAAAAAATTGAGTTGCTGAATCAAAATAGAAAGGAAGTGTAAATAGAATAGTAAGGATAAATAACGATTTAATATCTAAACTATCAGATAGTCTAGTAGTTAATGAAAACAAAAACCCGAATAGGATAGATAAGTAAAAACCAACGCATCTAGAACATAAAGCCATTGGTTTACCTTTAAACTTAAAACATCTATCGGGATTTTGATGACAAATCCAAAATGGCAATTTCATTTTTTATTAATTGCTGGTTAAGATAGCAATTAAGATTCCTGTAATTATCACTGCAACTACAATACCTATACAACACCCGGCACTATTTCCCATCCAACTAAAAAAACTATTAAAAAACCCACCCCCTTTAGAAACATGAGTAGTATGTTCTGTGTGATGAGAATGTTGTACATGATCTTGCTTAGACATCCTCTTAACCAGAAAAGTTTCTATATAAATCTTACCTTTTTTTATTCTTTCTTTTTAAAAATACTCCTTAAATCAAAAAGCATTATAAGCAATAATATAATTAAAGTAGGAATAGAAAGAAAATTATATTCAATTGCTTGTGAAAAATTTCCTTTTAATAATGATGAAACTCCACGAGTAATTCCGACCGAATAACAATATTTCCCAAGAGTCTTAGAACAAATTGATAAATCATGAGTCTTTGCAACTATGTTCATTGGAAGCAAAGCCAGTAAAATTAAAACAATTAAAAAAACAAAAAACCGATATTTTGGATATGATAAAGTTAATATTCTTGAAGAAATATTTTTTATTTTTCTATCCATTGAACGCCGCCATATTTGTGTTTTGTTGCAATTAAAATTACATCAATTAACCACCAAATACCGCAACCTCCAAGAGTTACTAATTTAAGAATTCCTAATCCAACATGTCCCATAACGAATCTATCTACTCCCAAACCTCCTAAAAATATAGAAAGCAAAAGAGCCACAATCCATTTTACTTTTTTATCACCCATTTTAAAACAAAGTATTTAGTGTTTATAAATCTTTTATTTAAACAAAATGAAAAAGAAATCATATTTTAATTATCCTTTTCTAAAAGAATCTTGTTTAAATCATCTATTTTATTACCAATTTCATCTATTTTTTTGGAGAGCAATATAGAAGACGCTGCAATAGCCAAAGCAACTTTATCCTTCTCAAAAAAATTATTAAATTTTAAATAATCTATTTGCTTACTAAAATATTCTTGGTCATCATTCATAAAAAAATAGAAAGACTCTCCTTTTATAAATCCTATGTTTTGTATTCTTTGTTGCGTTAACAAGTGTTAATAGATATCTTTTTAAGATTAAAAGAATATTTCTTAAAATGGGTTTTTTAAAAAAAGTTGGTCTCGCATTTGCTAAAGGCATTACAAATATTTCTTTATTTTTGTCTATTTTATTTATGATTCTTTCAATCTTTTTTATTTTAGTTAGTGGAGGTAGTTTATTAACTGCTTATTTGATATTACAAAAACATCCCATAATTACAACTTTTGCGATTATTATCTCTTTATGGATTGGAGCGACTTTACCTGCTTCAATTACCTCGCTTCTTATACCTGAAGCAGTAGTTTCAAAAATTGCTGGAGGGTTAGGAATAAGTACTAACATTGCCTCTGCTTTAGTTTTATTTATTATGGTTGCTTTCTTTTCTGCAATTGGAATATTAGTTTCTCTTATACTTGCAATTATTTTTTTAGTTGTTGCCTTATTATTTAAAAGAATCAGTAAAAAAGAAAAAGGCATTTTAATATTTATTGCAGGAATTTTATGTTTAACATTATCTTTATGGTTTTTTGTAGCAATCTTCTTAGTTAAAGGAATAATTTTTATTATGGTAATTAGTTTAATTCTATGTCTTATTTTCCTTTCAATAGGAATAAATTTATTGTTGCCTTATTTTAAAACATTGTTTTCAAAAAATAAGAGAAAGACTTAAAAATAATAAAGTATTAAAAATCATATGAGTGTAAATTCTGTATTACTTAACAAAGGGGAATTAATTAATTTGATAGCTATTTTAAAAAATAAATATGGAGATTTGAAATTATCTGATTTACAAAATAAAATAACTCATGACGATGATTTGGATAAATTAGTTATATATCCTACATTTTTAGGGAAAAAAGTTAAAATACATTCAAAGAAAGAAGGATTAATACAGAGAATAAAAAAGAAAGGTGAAAAAATTTAATTTAGAATATCCTTTGAATCCATCTAATAATCGCAATTATTAGAACCACTAACACTAATATTGCAATCTTAAAATTGTTATTAATCCCACTAATTAAAATAATTGGTATTAAAAAAAATAGAAGTATGTCTATTGTATCTAAAGTAAAACGACTTCCCATTCAGAATTTAATAAAAAACTAATTTTAAAGTTACCCATTTGTAAATAGAACAAATTGTAGCTGTTTTTTGCTTGGGCAACAATTGGAAAAAAACTAAGACACAAAAATCCCTGGCTTGCTTGGATCCCTTTTGCAAGAACCGGATTAGTTCTTAGTTTAGGAAAATTCCACTGGGCATGGGCATTTTTATGGCTGATTCCCATTATCGGATGGGCTATCCTTGGTGTGCTTTTAATAATTGCGCACTGGAGAATTTTTGAAATCAGAAATTATCCTGGATGGTTATCATTAATTCCTCTTGCAGGAATAATTCCTTTCTTAGGAGGATTAGCAGGAATAGCGTCTCTAATTATTTTAGGATTTGTTGCTTGGAAGGCTCAGCAGAGTCATCCCTTGGGGAAAGATCAAAGAAAACGAAGATAATTTTTTATTTTTCTTTTTTATTATTTTTTTATTTTTTAATTTTTTTTAGAATTTAATTTTTACAGAGAAAAAGTGAAAAGTTTTAGAGATGGATTAATAGCTTAAAACAATTAAATTTAATAATTTTGATATAAAAAAATATTACGGCGATAATTTTTCTTTTAGCGTAGAAATCTGCACTTGTGCGATTTCGCAGCAACCAACTCATTTTTCTTTAGAAAAATGCAAATTAAAGAATAAAAAACTTTTTTCAAATTATATTAAAAAGTAAAGCAAATACCTGCTCGCAGAAATTAAAAAAATTGATATGTAAGAAAATTTTTAGGAATTTAATATTTAGAAAAGCTGTCTGTGTCTTTTTATAAAGATGGTGGCGGAATATTTTAATTTTATTAACGGAAAAGAAATAAAATCCAGTTCTAATCAAACTATAGATGTTCTTAATCCATACACTCAAAAAGTAATTGCAAAAGTGCAGAAAAGCAATAAAAAAGATGTTGACGACGCCGTAAATTCAGCAAAAAAAGCATTTGAAATTTGGAGCAGCGCAACGCCTGCTGAAAGGGCGTCTAAATTTTATAAGTTAGCCGAATTGCTGGAAGAGAATTTAGAAAAATTTGCAAAATTAGAATCTCAAAATCAGGGCAAATCAATAAAAATGGCGAGAGAAGGAGATTTGCCTTTTTCAATAGACAATTTAAAATTTTACGCCGGAGCCTGCAGAATTTTAGAAGGAAAATCTGCCGGCGAATATTCGTCAGACGGAACTTCTATTTTAAGACGCGAGCCGATAGGCGTGGTAGCATCAATTACTCCTTGGAATTATCCTCTAATGATGGCTTGCTGGAAATTAGCTGCAGTTGCCGCAGGAAATACAATAATTTTAAAACCTTCTTCAGCAACGCCATTGACAACTTTGGAGCTGGCAAGATTAACAAAAAAAGCAGGTTTTCCCGACGGAGTAATAAATGTAATAACCGGAACGGGAGAAGAAATTGGAAATGAACTGGCCAAACATCCAAAAATAGATATGATTGCTTTAACCGGAAATACAGAAACGGGGAAACAAGTAATGCAGTTAGCGTCGCAAAACATAAAAAAAGTGCATTTAGAACTCGGAGGAAAAGCGCCGTTCATAGTATTTGATGACGCAGATATTGACGCGGCTGCAGCTGGAGCTGCTGCGGGAAGTTTAATAAATTCAGGGCAGGATTGCACCGCAGCGACGCGAATTTATCTGCAAAAAAATATCTATAATCAATTTGTAAAAAAATTAACTGAAGAAATTAAAAAAATAAAATTAGGAGACCCTTTAAATGAAAATACAGATTTAGGGCCGTTAAATTCAAAACAGCAGTTTGAAAAAGTATCAAGATTTTTAGGGCAGGCAAAAAAGCAGGGAAAACTTATTTATTCCGGGAAAAATTCGGAGGGATGGTTTATTCCAGTTAGTTTAATTGAAGGCATTGAGCATAAATCAAATTTGTGCCAGCAGGAAATTTTTGGACCAATAATTTTATTATTCAAATTTAATGGTGAAGAAGAAGTTATAAAGTTAGCAAATGATGTTGATTACGGTTTGGCGTCAAGTATTTGGACCAAAGATATACAAAGAGCGTTAAGAGTTTCAAATAAACTGAAATTTGGAGAGGTATGGATAAATGAACACGGTCCTTTAGTCTCTGAAATGCCCCATGGCGGGAGAAAACAAACGGGCTATGGAAAAGATTTGTCTTTATATGCCTTAGAAGAATACACGACGCTGAAACATATTTACATTGATTTAAAAGGCGAAAAAAGAAAATCATGGCATTATACTGTTTATGGAAAAAAATGAAAATCAAAACTAATTCTAAAAAAGATAAAAATAAAATAATAGGAATTCTTGGATTGGGTTCAATGGGAAAAATAATTGCTAAAGATTTGGCTGAAACTTTCAATGGAAAGGCAATATATTTAGCAAGAGATGTAAATTCAGTTAAAAATTTAGCTAAAAAGAACGACGCTGAAATAAGATATGCTGATGTTTCAAAACCGAAAACATTAGTTAAAGCATTTAAGAATATTGATGTCGTGATTCATGCAGTGCATCATGAATTTAATCTTGATGTTATGAAAGCGTGTCTAAAATCAAAAACAAATTATATTGACTTAGGGGGGTTGTATCATTACACAAAAAAACAATTAAAATTAAACAATCAATTTAAAAAAAATAATTTAACTGCAGTCCTCGGGATAGGGGCTTCTCCCGGAATTACAAATGTTCTGGCAAAATATGCATCAGGATTTTTAGATAAAGTAGAAAATATAGAAATAAAAATTGGATATAAAGATTTTTCAACATATAAACAGCTCTCTCCGCTGTCTGCTTCTTATTCAATCCAGACAATTTTTGAAGAATTTTCCTGGAAGCCTGCGGTTTTTGAAAATGGAAAAATAAAATTTGTTGAACCGATTTCAGGAAGAGAGGAATATAAATTTCCCAAGCCGGTTGGAATGCAAAAACCCCAATACACAATACATTCTGAAATAGCGACTCTGCCCTATACATTAAAAGCAAAAAATGTTTCTTTTAAAATCGCGTTTGACGACGATTTTGTGGATAAAATAAAAATGCTTAAAGAAATTGGATTTATTTCAGATGAAGAAATAAAAATAGGCAAAAATAAATTTAATACAAAAGATGTTTCTTTGGAAATTTTAAAAAAACTGCCAAAAACAATTCCTAAAAGAATAAATGAGTATGAAATAATAAGAGCAGTAGTTTCCAGCAAGCATAAAAAAATTATTATGGATGCAAAAATTTTAGGAATTAATGAAACAATTGACAAGGATACGGGAATTCCGCCGTCAATTATTGCCCAGATGATTGCTGACGGAAAAATAGCAGACAAAGGAGTTTTCCCTCCGGAATCTATAATCCCGGAAGAAGATTTTTTTAAGGAATTATCTAAGAGAAAGATTTATATTTATAAAAATGATAAAAAGATCAATTAAAATTTTTCATACATTCCAATAGGAAATTAAAATGGGAGAAAGATTTATATTTATAAAAATAATCATAGAATAAATTAAAATGTTATTTGATTTTGTTGTTTTGGGCGCGACTGGCGAGGAGGGGAATATCACATCAAAAGATTTGCTTGAATCAGGATATTCTGTTTTGCTGTGCGGAAGAAATAAATCAAGAATAAAAACCCTTCTTAAATATAAAAAAGCAAAATTTGCTTATGTTGATTTAAATAATATTGAAAAAACGGCGGGTATTTTAAAAAAATCCGGCGCAAAAATCGCCGTGAATTGCGCTGAATTAAGAATGAATATCAATGCTATGAAAGCGTGTTTAATATCCGGACTTCATTACCTTGACCTCGGAGGATTGCAGGAAATGACAATACAGCAATATAAATTTGACAAAGATTTTAAAAAAAGAAAATTAACTGCTCTCTTAGGATGCGGTTCTACTCCGGGAATATCAAATGTTATGGCTGCTTATGCCGTCAATAAAATGGATTCTGTCGAGCATATTGAAGTTGGATTTGCATGGGATTCAAATATTAAGAAATTTATTTTGCCCTACTCTATAGAAAGCATTGTCCACGAACTTACAACAGACCCGATTGTTTTAGACAATGGAAAATTCAAAAAAACAAAAGCCTGCACTTTTGAGGGGGCATTAAAATTCAGGGAAATTAAAAAACAGAACACTTATTGTATTGTCCATTCTGAGGTTTTTACATTCAAAAGATATTTTGGAAAAAAAGGATTAAAATTTGTGCACTATAAAGCAGGATTTCCCGAACATTCTTTTAAAGTTTTAGATGCGATAATTAAATTAGGATTTGGTTCAAAAGAGCCCATTAATATAAATGGAATTAATTTAAGGCCAATAGATTTTACACGGGAAGTTTTAAAAAAAATTGACCGCCCAAAAGGCTACAAAGAAACAGAAGATATCTGGATTAAAGTTTATGGAAAATACGGCGGAAGACCTAAAAAAATAGAAATGGATTGTTTAGTTAAAACTTTGAAAGGCTGGGAAGATGTTGGGAGCAACATAAATACAGGAATGTCAATATCTATAATGGCTCAAATGCTGAATAAAAATTTAATAAAAAAAGAAGGAATCACGGCTCCGGAAGAAGCTGTTCCCTGCAAGTCTTTTTTTGAAGAACTTGCAAAAAGAAAAATGTATATTTATGAAAATAATAAGAGGATAAATTAAAAAGCGGGGTCGCGAGCCGGAGCAAAATACTCGTCGCTCATGCTCCTCGAATTTATTTATGATTTCTACACAGACAGCTTAAATAATTATTATTTATTTTAATTGATTAATCCAACTCATAAACTTTTCTCACACAACAATCTTATTAATTTCTGTGAGCCCGCGAGCAGGTTTTTATATTTTTATCTTTTTCCAAATCTTCATTCCTTCAACAGAATCTTCAATAAGTGTGGGAGATTCGCAGACAATATTTATTTCTTTATCTCCCGGCAAATTTTTAAATAATTCTTTCCATTCTTTTTTTTCTGTTGTTTTATGATGTTTTTCTCCTTTTTCTCCGTAGACAATTCCTGAAAAATGGCAGTGCCAGTGTTCTTGCGGAAATAATTTTTTTATTTTATTATAATCAACTTTTTTCTCTCTCGCTAAAATATGAGCAAAATCAATGCAAAAATCACAGCCCGTGTCTTTAACTAATTGGGAGATTTCTTCAGGAGAGCCAAAAACATTAATTTTTCCCATTGTTTCAGGAGAAATTTTTATGTTCCATTTTTTTTCTTTTAAGTAATTTACTATTTCTGTGATTTCTTTTTTAATTTTAAAATAAGTTTCTTCTCTGCTTGTTTTTCCATAATATCCTGGATGAAAAACAACTCTTTTTGCGCCAAGCTCTTCGCCGATTTCACAGCATTTTAAAATTCTTTTTTTGCTTGCTTCAACTTTTTCTTTCTCGCTGGAATTTAAATTAATAAAATAAGGAGCATGAATTGTCAGTTCAATTCCAAGTTCTTTAGCTTTCTTTCCAATGCGTTTTGCATCTTCTGATTTTATATAAACAGAATAAGTAAAAGCAATTTCGCAGATTTTAAAACCTAAATTTTTGTATTGTTCTAAAACTTTTTCAGCATCTGCGACAGACCCTAATCCTGCCGGACCGAATTTGATTGTCATGATTATTAATTATAATTTACCTCTTCGTTAAAAATTAAAAAATCTGAAAAAATTTGGTCTTTTTTTGATAAAACATTATCTATTTCTATTCTAAGAGCCATATATTCTAATTTGTTTTTATTAGAAAAATATTTATAAAATGCGGAAGGGCAGTATTTCTCTTGATATTTTTCAACAAAGTGTTGGAAAAGAATATTTCTGTCTCTTTCAAATTTACATTCCTTCATTCCTCTTCTAAGAATTTTTAAATCTGATTTTACCTCTTTATTCAAATAATTTTGCGCCTCTTTGTTAAGCCACTGATACCAAAAAAGTTTTAAAGTTGTTATTTCAACATAATTTTTGATTCTTTCTAATAGATTTTGTTTTTTAAAAATCATTTTTTTCTCATCAAACTCCTTGAACTCACAACCGCAATAAATAAAAAACTAAACATCAAAACATCATTCCCAATTATCAATGCAACAACGCCCCCGATTAATCCAATAAAAATCAGCAGATTAAACCATTTCCTCCCGTCTTTTAATTCTTCTTTTGTATATTTTGCAAGAACATTGCCGATTGGAATTCCTAAAATTAAAATAATTACGCCAAATAATAAATTTAATATTTCCGTCATCTTATAAATTATCCAACGGGCTTTTTATATTTATTGCGGGCGACTTTGATTTCAATCAATCCCGAGCGACTTCGTGGTAGGCACTATCTAAAAAATAAAAAATAAGCCGTGCGAGATCGGGAGTAGAAGGCATTTATAAAAAATAGAAATCGGGGTCGGGAGCAAAGCGAGTTCACGGAAGGTAAATTCTTTTTATCAATTGCTGAGTGAGCTTGGGAGCAGAATGTTTGCGGGAGAAAAATTGTTCGGATTTTTTAATAAATCTATTGTAACAGCTTTTTTAATTATTAATTATTGATGATTAACTTTGTTTCTCAAAATATTTCTGGCACGATAATTTTTCTTTTAGCGTAGAAATCTGACGAAGTCGATTTCGGAGCCAATTAATTCTGCGAAGCCGAGAGTTTTGCTTTTGGCTATTTTTAGTTTCATTTCAAAAGTAAAGCTCGAGCAGGTTTTTTTAAATAAATATATACTCCGGCATTCAATAAAATTTAAAACATATCTTTCTTTTTTCAAATCATGTACAAAAAATTTCTTATACTTACAAGCAAACAGAATGAAGCAGAGCAATTTATATTTATTTATAACAAACTATAAAAAAGGGTTTTTCTTTTTTTTTAAATGTTATATTTAATCGGCTTGGGGCTAAATGCGCGCTCAATTTCCAAAGAAGGATTGGATATTTTAAAAACTTGCAAGAAAATATATTTGGAAAATTATACTGTTGATTTTCCTTATTCTATTAATGAATTAGAGGATATAATTGGGAAAAAAATTATTTCTGCTGACAGAGAAAAAGTTGAATCTTTGGAAATAGTTGATGAAGCAAAAAAAATGGAAATTGCTTTGCTTATCTATGGCTCTCCGCTAACTGCTACAACCCACATTTCATTGATTCAGGAGGCAAAAGCTCTTAAAATTAAATATAAAATTATTTATAACGCTTCAATTATAGACGCTGTTGCTGAGACCGGACTGCAATTATATAAATTTGGAAAAATTGCTTCAATGCCAAAATGGAACCCTGAAGAAAATTTTATGCCTGAAAGTTTTATGGAAATTATACAGCAAAATATGTCTATGAAAGCGCATAGCTTGATTTTATGCGATATTGGTTTGGATTTTCAAGAAGCTGTCTCTCAATTAAAAAAATCTTCTGAAAATTGCAAATTTGAATTAAAAAATAAAAAAATTGTTGTTTGTCAGGCGCTTGGAACAAGACGTTCAAAAATTTTTTATAAAAATTTTGAAGAATTAAAAGAATTAGAAGATATTCAAAAACCTTTTTCAATAATTATTCCAAGCAAATTGCATTTTCTGGAGAAAGAGGTTTTGGAGGGGTTTGAATAAAAATAGAAATAACAACTTTAATAAATGCAAAAATTTTAATTAATAAATAAGGAGGAAAGATAATGGCAGTAAAAATTTATACAACTCCAACATGCCCTTGGTGCAAAAAAACAAAAGAATTTTTTAAAGAAAATAAAATTAAGTTTAAAGAAATTGATGTTGCATCAGATAAAAAAGCAGCGAAAGAAATGATTGAAAAATCCGGACAAATGGGAGTTCCCGTTATAGATGTTGATGGAACCCTGATTGTCGGCTTTGATGAATCAAAATTAAAAAAAGCTTTGAAGTTGAAATAAAAAATTGAAAAGAGAATTAGAAAAATAAAATGAAAAAAAATACCCTAAAGGGCATAAATAATTTTGATGTAATCATCGTCGGAGCGGGAGGAGTCGGATTGGCGGCAGCAATGTATTCTGCAAGACTTGGATTAAAAACTTTGGTTCTTGGGGCAAGCCACGGCTCTGAATTGCCGGTAGGCGGAGTAATCACAACGACAAATATTGTTGAAAATTATCCGGGTTTTATCAGATTAACTGGGCAGGAGATTGCAAAAAAAATTGAAGAGCACGCCAAAAGTTATAAATTAGCAACGATAAAAGAAGAAAAAGTCAGCGAGATAAAAAAAGAAAAAAATTGTTTTAAAGTTAAAACAGATAAATCAGAATATAAATCTCTGACAATAATTTTTGCGACAGGAACTAAGTGGAGAAAATTAGATGTTCCCGGCTCTAAAGAATTTGAAAATAAAGGCGTAAACTACTGCGCGCTTTGCGACGGACCTTTGTTCAAAGATAAAATTGTTTCATTAGCCGGCGGAAGCGATTCAGCGGCAAAAGATGCTTTGGTTTTGGCTGAATACGCAAAAAAAGTTTTTATAATTTACAGGGGAGAGCAAATTCATCCGGAGCCGACAAATCTGGAGAGAATTAAAAAAAATAAAAAAATTGAAATAATAAATAATACAAATATTCTGGAAATAAAAGGGGATAAATTTGTTCAGGAGATAATTTTAGACAAGCCGTACAAAGGAAATAAAAAATTAAAAGTTGACGCTGTTTTTGTTGCTATAGGGCATATTGCTCTTTCAGATTTAGCAAAAAAAATAGGGGTAAAAACAGATGAAAAAGGAGAGATAATTCTTAATCATAAAACTTCTGAAACAAATGTTAAGGGAGTTTTTGCGGCAGGCGATGTTACAGACAAACCATTTAAGCAGTTAATTACCGGAGTTGCCGACGGATGCACTGCCGCCTACAGCGCTTATGAATATATTGGGAAAAATAAAATTGAGGTTTGTTAGATGCTAAGAATCTTCTTAATTTTTGCGAAGCAGGTCTTTTTTATTTTTATTATCTGAAAATTGCTCGCCACTTTTGTGGCTCGGATTTGGAAATGATTATATCAATGACGGCTAAGTTTTATTATTAAATAAGTGATTAACTCAACACTTCTCAAAATAATGTGATAGTAATTTTTCTTAGCGTAGAAATCTGCGTTTGCGCGATTTCGGAGCAAATTAATTCTGCGAAGCAGACAAATTTTTTATTTTCCAACAAAAACCCAATATTTATAAATCTAAAAGTTTTATATTAATCATGGCAAAAAAGGAGAATAAAAAAAATAGCGGAAGCGGGGTTGTCATAAGCATCGTAATCATCGCAGTGATTGTTCTAATAATTTTAGGGGCCAGTTTACTTTCTAAAAAAAACACTCAAGATGAAACTCCTGAAGAAGATTTAGGCTCTCCTCAAGAAGAGATAATTTCAGAAACTTCTGAACCAACAGAGCATATTGTAGAGATTACACTTGAAGGATTTGTTCCAAAAGATTTAGAAATAAAACAAGGCGATAAAGTAACCTGGATAAATAAATTAGCCACTGAAGGCCGGCCTGCAAGTAATTTTCATCCAACACACACAAACTATCCCGGCTCAAGTATTATTAAGTGCGGAACTGCTGAAGAAAAAAACACATTTGATACTTGCAGAGGATTAAAAAAAGGCGAATCATATAGTTTTATATTTAATGAAGTTGGAAGTTGGACTTACCATAACCATTTACAGCCAAGTAAAGACGGAAAAATAATTGTTTCTTAACGGGAAATTAAAATGTCAAAAAAAGTTTTAATTATAATTTTAGTATTGGCGTTATTAGTTTTTGGTTTTTTCATGATTAAAAATTTTACAGGAAATGTTGTAAAAGAAGGAAGCAAAAAAGAGATAAATCTTGAAAACAACTGTGAGTGCATTGAAAAAGAAAAAGTAATCTGTCCGGAAGGATATGAATTAATGGATGAAAAAAGGCTTTGCGCGAAAGTCAGTGAAAAATGTTATACTGGAGAATTAAATGTTGTTTCATGCGAACCTTTTGTGCAGTATTCTCCTATGCTTTTGAGCTGTTCAAAATATGACTGCGGCGGAGAAATTTGGAGAGTTAAATAATTTTAAGATGAAAAACCTGCTCATTTCATTCGACCACGCTTGGGCGAATGCGTCAAAAAATTTCCCATTTTTTGTTCCTTTTTCATTCACAGAAATTAAAAAATTATTATGTGGAAAAGGTTTGGAAAACGGATTAATTCATTAAAACAAATTAATGTTTAGAAAAACTGTTTATAGTAGAAGATAAATAAATCCGAGTTGCTCTGCAACGAGCAATTTAAATATTAAGAAAAAAATAAGAGGTATATATGAAAAACAAAAAATCTAAAAAAGAAGGTCAAAATAAAAACATTTTAATTTCTTTTTTATTAAGGTCTGGTTTAGCAATTGTATTTTTTTATGCCGGCATTTCTTCTTTTTTAGCTCCGACAAACTGGATTGGTTTTGTCCCCAATTTTATCGGGGCAGTAATACCAAAAGAAATATTTTTAATTGTTTTTTCAACATATGAAATTCTCTTGGGAATCGGATTATTATTTGATTATAAAACTTTTGCGCTTTCAATTTTATCTTCTGCAACCTTGTTTTTAATTTTATTTGGGAATATTATGAGTTTAGAACTTCTATTCAGAGATATCGCAATTTTATTTATGGCTCTTGCTCTTATTGCTTTATCATACAAAAAAATGGGAAATAATAAAAAAATATGGCGCAATTAGAATTTATAGTTTCATTAATTGTTCTTGCAATTCTTGGGATTTTTATTTCCGGTTTCCTTATAAAAAACAGGATAAAGAAAAAACCAGTAACATGTCCGATTGACGGAGGATGCGATGAAGTTTTGGAGAGTAAATGGAATTCAATATTTTTCATAAAAAATGATCTCCTTGGATTGTTTTATTATATTTTAATTTTATTTTTTGCTTTATATTTATTTTTTGTTTCTGACAAATTAGTATTTTTTATTAAAATAATTTCAGCAATTGCTTTATTTTTCTCTCTAATTCTTGTATTTATCCAGGCAAAAATAATTAAGGAATATTGTTTTTATTGTTTAATCTCCAGTGGAATAAATTTGCTGATATTCTTAAATGAGTTTAGATTATAAGGCTCTGTCCGGAGTTTTGGGTTTTTGCTAAACTTTGGAAAATTTCAAAAAAATTAAGGGGCGGGTCTCGACGATAGTCGAGGTTGAGTGGGCGAGCGATTTCGCGGAGGACAAAATGTTGCAAAAAATAAAATTAAATAACCGAGCGGGGTCGGGAGTTATTTGAAAAACCCAAAACTCCAAATTGAAAACAACTTCGGACAGAGCAGATTATAATGCTTTGAATTACGCAGGAAGCATCAATCCGAATTTCATTAACCTTGATCTAATCGCGCCGGGCTGGCGTTTTAAAATTTGCGCAATCTCAGAAATAGTTTTATTTTCAGAATTTAATATTTTTAAT
>JACOWL010000019.1 GCA_016176815.1 Candidatus Pacearchaeota archaeon | reverse complement strand
TATTTCATCTTCATCTTCTATTTCAAATATCTGGTTTAATGAATTTTGCATTCTGTCAAGATTTATTGATTTATTATTTGAAAATTTATCAAGAAATTCGTCGCATTCGTCTATTATCTCAACTTCAGTCATCGGCTTTCTGTTTAGCGCTGACTCAATTTTGTATTTTTCTGAATTAAATATAATAGCGTCTGAATCAATATAAAAATTAAACTGCTCATAAAATTTGCATCCAGGTTCTCTTTGGTAAAAAATAAATTCTGTATCTTTTAGTCCCAAATATTTTCTTTTACCTGCTTTTACAAAACTTTTTCCGCCAAGTTCGTATCTTATTGGAAGAACGGGGCTCCAATGCAACAGACACCCTTTTAACATCCTTAAGCTGAGAAAAGTTTTTTATATTTATATCGCTGTTTTGCGCTAAATATTTTTTTATTTTTTGAATGTTTTTTTCTTTTATTTCAATTTTGCATGGCAGATATTTATTATCCGCAGATTCATCTTCTCCAAAATTCTTTTCAATTTCATCTTTTTTTCCAAAAAATATATCATGCAATTTTGCATTAACTTCTTTTTTTATTTTTGGAATTGCATCTTTATTCTCTTCAAGAAATTTGCATTTGTGATTTTGCCGCCCTGTTATTACGCTTATTTTTAATTTCTCTCCGTTGTTTTTAAGCAGATATTTTTCGTTTTCATAATCTTTTTTATACTGCATCTGAAGATTTTTTATCGGGACGACAATCGCCGATTTTCCAAGCTCTTTTGCGAGATTTAGGGCAATTGCTGATTTTCCCGTCCCGCAAACTCCGTGGATAAAAATTATTTTTTCCCCATTTTTTATAGAATTTAAAACCTCATTGACAATATCTTCCTGCGTTTTTCCATTTGAAAATTTCAAGGGCGGAAGAAATTTTCCATTTTCATAAAGATTCCATGTCATGAGATAGAAATAAATTTGATTATTATAAATGTTTATAATCATTCCCTAAAAAACCAAGCAACTCCAAATATCAGCCCAATACTTAAGAATAAAATCCAAATTTTTGAACTTGTCGGACTGAAAAGTATTGCTATTAAAAATAATATTGACGTTGATTTGAAAAATTCTGTTTTGTCCATTTTAATTGAGATTGTTCAAAAGTCAAACTACTTCTGTGAAAAAGATTGCCAGCGTTAATAAAAATTAAATTATCCAAACAACGCTGACAATCCTTCTGCTGAAGCTTCGTGTTTTTCTTCTTTTGGTTTTTCTTCTTTCTTTTCTGCTTTGTGTGTTTCTCCGGCAGGAGAAGCCGCAACCAAACTGGCGCTTTCTAATTCTTTATCAATGTCCACGCCTTTCAAACTGGCGATAAGGGATTTGACTTTTGAATCGTCAGCCTTTTCGCCGGAAGCTGCAACAACTTTTTTCACATTCTCTTCATTGACTTCTTTTCCGAGCTTGTGCAAAAGTAATGCACCGTATACATATTCCATTTATTTTTCCTCCCCCTCAGATTTATTTTCTTCGGGAGTATTAGTGTTTGGCGACAATTTTTCAAGAGCTTTTTCATGCATTCCTGCTCTGCTTATTAAGAATTTAATTGTATCTTTTGTTGAATATCCAATCTCTACAGCAAACGACAGAGCTTTTGAATAATCTGTTTTAAGCCGTTCTATTGTTCCTTCTTTATCTATTTTTATTTCTGAATAAAATATTTTTTCTTTAGCATCAAAAGAACATATCGGAATAAATCCCACCTTAAATGGCTTGATATCTAATTTATTCAGTATTTCTGCCGCGCCCTGAGAAATTTTTTCGCCTTTTTTAACAATAATTTTTGGCGCTTTTATTGTGATTTTTCCTTTTTCAATCTGAATTTTAATTCCTAAAGCGCTTAATTCGCTTACTGCCGGACCGGGTATTAATTCTGTAGGCCCCTCGGGAATTTCAAGATCTTTGTCTGCAATCTGCCCCGTTTTTGCTTTTGCAGGGCTTTGGTTTTTAATTAATTCTCCGGCAAGTTCAAAACTATCCAAGTCAGAAAATAAAATTGCAAAATTTTCTTTAATATTATCTTTTAATTTTTCAATTTCCTTGTCTTTTGAAAAATCGAGGCCCATAAAAATCAGATTTTTTTTTGGAACTTTAACAATAGCTTTTCCTCTTAATTTTTTTGAAATTTCCTGAACTTGAGAGGCGGGAATATTTTTTATGGATGAAACTAAAATCGTTCTTTTATTTTTAACTAAATTTTCAAATTCTTTTACTGCTTTTAATTTAACCTCTGAAATTTTTTTAGGTTTTTTTTCTTGAGTTTCTATTTTTTGTTTCATTTTAATATAATTTTTTTTGGTTTAGTCATTGTGAATTTAATCTCAATATTTTTTATGTTTTCCTTTCCCTTTGACAGGCTTTTTAAAAGAGAATTATAAACAGCCAGGACATTATCAATAATTTCATCATCTTTCATGCTCTGTTTTCCAATTGGCACTTTAATGCTTGCGTCTTTTGTTCTGATTTTTATGCTGGAATTTATTTTTTCTTTTAGTTCATTTATTGTTTTATCTTCGGTATTTAAAATAATTCCCAGTTGAGGGGAAGGCATTTTTCCAAGCGGCCCCAAAACTCTTCCAAAAGTAGTTGCAACTTTTGGCATGGTGCTTGGCTGGGCGACGAAGAAATCATAATTTTTTGCAATTTTTTTTAATTCTTTTTTATCAGCGTATCTTTTGAATTGGTCCGGAGTAATTGTATCAAAATTTTTATTTTTAACTTCCAAGAATCCCGCAATTTTTTTGTCTTTAATTTTATAAGGAACAGAAACAAAAGTATTCACTGGATTTTTCTTTACATCAAACTTTTGCAGATTTACAATTAAATCAACCGTCTGGACAAATTTTCTTTGTTTTTCTGCTCTTAATTCTGTCAGAGCTTGTTTTAATTGATCTTTAAGTTCCATTTTATCTCCCATTTAATGCGCCAACACCATAGAATATATGCGTTAACGATATGGTTCAAACGACAAGATTTTTACTTTTTAGATATTTATAAAACTTTGTGTATTTTAAATTGCAACAATCTTTAAATATCAAACGAATTTTTAATTAAAATGGAACTAATAGCGTTGCTTTCAAAAGGAGAAGGAACTTGGGCGCAGGTTTCAGGATTGATAAAATTTGGAGAGTGGGATAAAGTAATTCTTTTAGGAGATGATTTTGCAAAACAATTTCAGCACGAAAAAAATTTTGAATTTATTAAAGTGAGCTTAAACAAAAGCATTAAAGATTTGAGAGATGAATTTTCTAAAAATTTAAAAGGAAAAATTGCAGGCACAGAAGTTGCTTTGAGCATCGCGTCCGGCGACGGGAAAGAGCACATGGCTTTGATTTCTGCTCTGCTTAATTTGCCTGTCGGCATAAGATTTGCCGCGCTGACTAAAGACGGAGTTATTGATTTGTAAATGAGTTTTGAAACTAAGATTAATTGGGTTTTGAAATTAAATAGAAGTTTAGAAGGATTATCAAGAGGAAGAGGAGGATCTTTCACAAAACAAGGATACAGAATTTATCCTCTAAATTTTCCAATTTTGTTAGCCGATAAAGATTGGAACGTCTCAGCAATAATTGAAATTGAAGAAATTTCTCAAACGAAAAATGAAACAAAAGGCAAATATCTTGTAAAGAGGACGTTAGATGACCAGGAAATAAAAGTTTTAACAAATTTATATAAAAAAATTTACGATTAAATTTAAATATTAAATCTTTAGAAGATTGAAATGGTTGAGAGAAATAAAGAGTTAGGAATTTCACTTTATTTGATTATTAAAAGTAATCTCTTCAGCAATAACATTATCCGGCCTTGACGGAGTAATTTCAATCCTGCCCATATAATTAAACTTCTTCCGAAGCCAATAAAAAAATAAAAAATAGTTGATTATAAAAAAATTTATATAAAAAATAAAAAAATTAAATTGTTGAAGAAAACTATCTTCTTTTTTTCTTTTTTCCCGCTTTTTTCTTTTTTGCCATATTTTTTTAACCTCTTTTTAATTGATATTAATAATATGCGGATGAAGTTTAAATATCTTTTGATAATTTAATTTTTTGTCAGAAAAATGAAGTGGCCCAAAAAATCATTAATATGAATAATAATCCAAGCAAAAAGTAAGTTATAAATGAAAACCATTTTTTTGCTTTTTTTTCGCTTCCGGTGATTTGCCACATTGTTAAATAAAAAAATCTTCCGCCGTCGAAAATTCCCATTGGAAGCATATTCACTAACGCGACGCTGAAACTAATCAAAACCAGCCACCATAAAAAATCGTAAATAAAATCTCCTGCCCCGCCAATTTCTGATTCATAATAAATGTTTGGCTTTTTAACGCTCAGGAAGCCAATGACTTTTCCTAGAAATGTTCCTTTCTGGGATTTTTGAAAAAATATTCCAAGCCAGGGTTCTTCCGGATTCAGCGGATGTTCGTCGAGAACAACATTATAACTTCCTTTAGTTGTTTTAATATTTACTTCATCTCCAGAAGAGTATTCTTCAAATTTTTTGCTTAAATCTTCCAAGCTCTGAATTTTTGAATTGTCAATTTCAGAAATTGCGCCGGTTAATCCTGAATTAATCGCAGGAGCGTCTAAATAAGCAAAGATATACCCGTCATTATTATTTTGAATTTCTAAAAATTTCTTTGAGATAAAATAATCTCCGTCGGTGGTTTCTAATTTATAAATTTCATTTTCTTTGATTTGACCGCGCTTGGGCGAATCAGACGAAATCTCTGATTTTAGTTCGACTGAATTTAAGATACTTTGATAAGTTGGGTTAAGCAATTGAGTCCCGTTAATCGCGCTGATATTCGCAATGCCGACTATTCCATAAGCATAATTCTCAAGTCCATAAGGATTCTCGAAGCTGACCCCTGCCGGACTAAAAGCAAAAGAGAAAAATAAAATCATTATTGCAAAAAATAAAATTGCAGTTAAAATATTTGCAAAAGTTCCTGCGGCTAAAACTGCTTTTTGCTGGAATCTGCTTGCCTTTACCATGCTTTTTTCATCTTGTTCAACAAATGCGGCTAAAAAAATAGGCAGGAAAAAAGGAAAAAATCCAAACCCAGTTGATTTTATATGGATATTATAACGTCTCATAAAAATCCCGTGCGCAAATTCATGGCTTATTGCAATTACAGCGAGGACAACTATCCAGTATATAAAATAAAACGGAGGCAGGAAATCCAGTTTAAATGCCTGAGGCAGATACGGAATTAAAGGAGTTATCGGCGGAACTTTTATTTCCCGGACTATCTCAGGAGCGCTAAGATAAACCCAGACAATTTTTCCAAACAAATACAGCATTCCTGCCATTAATAAATATCCGACGCTGATAGAAACATAGCTTAAAGCTTTCAGAGCTTTTGGAAATTTTTTTGCAGTTTTGTCAATGAGTTTTATTCCCCATTTAGTTTTATATAAAAACAACAGCCCATCTCTTTTCAAATTTTTTCTATTTTTGTATAAAAAAAGAGAAACAAATAATACAAACAAAATTAACAGGATTATATCGTATTTAATAAAACTCATTTTTTATTTTCACTTTTTTTATTTTTTTCTAATTGGTCTAAAAGCTTTTCTTCCGCATTTTCTGCATTTAACTCTTCCTTTTAGAATTCTCTGGGAATCTGATTTCATTTTTGTTTTGCATTCTTTGCATATAAAAATATTTTTAAAAAGCCTGTTCTGAGCTTCGGGTATTTTTGCCATGATGAACTAAAAGAAAAATGGTTTTTAAGGTTTGCTTAATTAAGGGCTTTATTGAAAATTTAATTTTACACGAAAATATTTTTTCGCCCAGAAGATTGTCATCACCACTAATTTTTGAAGTTGGATTAATCACTTGTTTAACAATAAGACTTAGCTGTCATGGATATAATTCTTTCCAAATCCGAGTCGCCCCGCGACGAGCAATTCTTTTTACAACTTTCTTTTCACAATCCTTTCACCCTCAACATTCCAGTATTCGCAGTTGCCGTTTTCTTCCAACTCTTCAAAAATTTCTGCGTCGGGGCACGGAACTTCAATTGTTTCAAAACTCTCCAAATCCATAAGGCTGACTTTTCCGTCTAATTTAGAGAGCACCTGGCCTTTTTTCTTTTCAACTAACGGAACTTCCAATCTGTCGTGCCCGGGCACCACAAAAACTTTTTTTTGCCCGCTGATTATTCCAATAGCTTCAAAACGGCATTTAGAATGTCCGTGTTTTCCTGTTTTAGAAACGTCCATACTCCTTACAGTGCATGGAACTCCGTCGATGATAATATTTGCGCCCGATTTTGCTTCAGTAGCGTTAATAATTTTTAAGACCATAAAAATAATCAGAAGAAATAGATTTATAAAAGTTGTGAATTACTTTTTTATATGGCATTGCAAAAAAAAGATTTTATAGAAATTGAATTTACCGGAAGAATAAAAGACGCCGGTGATATTTTTGATTCAAATGTAAAAGAAGAATTAGATAAAATGCATGTTTCTCAAGGGCATAAAAACGACCATGTTCACGAAACAAAACCTCTTATTTACTGCCTCGGTGAAGGAATGTTTCTTGAAGGAGTTGACAATTTTCTTATTGGAAAAGAAATTGGAAAACATAAAATTGAACTCTCGTCTGAAAAAGCTTTTGGAAAACGGCTTCGTGAATTAGTTAAAATGATTCCCATAAAAATTTTTTTTCAGCACAAAATAAATCCTGTTCAGGGAGCAATGTTAAATTTTGACGGAAAAATGGGAAAAGTTCTTTCTGTTTCCGGCGGCAGAGTTTTGGTTGATTTTAATCACCCTCTTGCAGGAAAAGACGTTATTTATGAAGTGAATGTAAAAAGAATAATTCAGGATATTAACGAGAAAATCAAAGCTTTTAACAGCTTTATTTTCAAGCAGGAACTTAAATTTTCTATTTCACAGGATAATAAAAAAGTAATTTACGAAATTCCGGAATCAGACAAACAGCTTAAAATTTTTGTCAAAATTTTTAAAGAAAAATTCAAGGAAATTTTTGATATGGAGTTGGAAATTAAAGGAGATAAATCTGAAGTTAAGAAAGAAAAAAATAAAAAAGAAGAAAAATAAATAAAAATATCCCATCATTCCATCATAGAAATTCTTTTAAATCAAATTAACTTTTTTTAATCATGGGAGATGAATCCATTGATTACAATGTCAGTTCAGAAGTCAAGGAAATTGACAAGGAATTAGCTGAACTTTTGAAAAAACAAGTCGCTAAAATTAAAGTTATTGGAGTCGGCGGAGGCGGAAATAATTCTCTAAACAGAATGAAAGAAATTGGAATTAAGGGCGGAGAATTAATTGCAGTAAATACAGATGCTCAGGATTTATTATATACCGACGCAGATCACAAAATTCTTATTGGCAAAGAGTTGACTCAAGGTCTCGGAGCCGGGAGCAATCCCAGAATTGGCGAAGAGGCTGCAAAAGAATCAATTTCTGAAATAAAAAAGAAACTTTCCGGAAGCGATATGGTTTTTATTACCTGCGGATTGGGCGGCGGAACAGGAACCGGCGCTGCTCCCGAAATCGCCAAACTTGCAAAAAAAGACGGAGCTTTAACAATTGCCGTCGTTACTTTGCCTTTTACAATAGAAGGGCAAAAAAGAATTGAAAACGCAATGATTGGATTGGAAAAATTAGAATCTTTTGTTGACACATTGATTATAATTCCCAACGACAAACTTCTTGAGTTAGCTCCGAAATTGCCCCTGCAGACCGCTTTTAAAATTGCCGACGAGATTCTTACAAATGCTGTTAAAGGAATTACTGAACTTGTAACAACAAACGGGCTTGTAAATTTGGATTTTGCAGACATCAAAGCGGTGATGACCAACGGCGGAGTTTCATTAATCGGAATGGGAGAATCTGATACAGCAGACAGAGCAATAGAAGCGGTTGAAAAAGCAATAGACAACCCTCTTCTCGACGTGGATATTTCAAATGCAACCGGCGCTCTCGTTAATGTTTTCGGCGGACCGGACATGAGTTTGGACGAATATAAATTAATAATAGAAACAATCGGCAACAAATTAAATCCGGAAGCAAAATTAATCGGCGGAGCCCAAATTTCAGAAGACCTTGACAAATCAATAAGAGTTTTATTAATTGTTACAGGAGTCAAAAGCGCGCAAATTACCGGCGGCAGCGACTCTACCGAATCTCTAAAACACAAAGAAATTGAAGAGGAACTTGGAATTGAATTTTTTGAATGATTTGATTTATATTTTTTTTAATATTTAAATTGCTCGTCGCAAGGCGACTTGGATTTGGAGAAGATTGTCCTAAACAGCTTTTTATTTATTAATTTTTCAAACTTTTCCAGTACGATAATTTTTCTTAATTTCTGCGAATGGGGTGAGCAGGTATTTTCAAATTTCGGACAGAGTTTAATTTTAATAAACCACACTGAAATAAACTTTATTAACCTATTTCTCTTATTTATTTAATGAAAAGAGCATTATTCATATTCGCATTTATTTTATTATTTATTCCGTTAGTATTTTCCATTCAAATAGACACTGATTCAGAATTAGCTCAGGGCGAAATTTTAGTTGTCAAGCTTTCTGGAAATTTTTATAAGCCAATTTTAGAGAACAATGTTTATTTTTATAGAAATACTTATACTGCCGTGCCTCTTGAATTTGGGCTGTTAAAAATTGGGGAAGATTATTATATTTCTGCTTCAAGTTTGGGAAAAACTCCCGGAAATTATTCTTTGGTTGTTAAAAATTCAGAATATTCTGTTGCAGGAGGCGGAAAAAGTTCAGAAGACATAATAATTAATTTTACAATTCTTAGCGAGTTTGCAGAGTTTTCAACAACTCCGGGGATTCAAATTTTGGAAAATTCCGGAAACCCATTTTATTTAGAAATACAAAATTTAAAAGACAATCAGATAATTATTTCTGTTGATAAAACTCCTTCTATAGAGCAAGAAAAGCAGGGAGGATTTTTTGAATCTTTATTTGGCTCTAATAAAGACGCGTCAGCAGAAGCTCAATTTATTTTTAAAACAAATGAAAAAAAACAAATTGAACTGAAGTTTGAAAACCTAACTGAAATTGGATTGAAAACTATTAAATTATCTTCAGAAAATTTTACTCAAAATATTTTTGTTTATGTTTTATCTGCAGAAGAAAAATTAGAAACAGAAAAAATTTATTTTGAACAAAAATTTTTTAACATTTCTATGGCCGTAAATTCCGAAACTGAAAGAATTTTGTATCTTAAAAATTCTGGGGCAAAAGATTTTGATAATGTAACAATTATTCTTGATGATTCTCTAAAAAAATATGTTTCTGTCTCTCCGGATTTTTTTGAATTTTTTGAAAGCAATGAAACTCAAAAGATAATTTTAAATATTTCTTCTAAAGCTGATTCAGAAACAATCTCAGGCGCAATAAAAGCAGAAACTTCAGATAATGCTTTTGCATATGCTGATATTTCTCTTGAAATTCTTGAGGGATTTGTTCCTGAAAATGGCGTCGCTAATCAAAGTGAATTGCCTATAATTACTAAAATGTGCGAAGAGCTGAATGGAAGTTTCTGCGCTAAATCTCAAAAATGTTCCGGAGAGCAGGTTACAGCTCAAAACGGAATATGCTGTCTTGCAAAATGCGGCGAAAAAAAGAAAAGTTCAGCTGGAAAAATCATTGGGTGGGGCATCGTAATTATTTTAGTTGTCTTGTATGTTTGGTTTTATTTAAGCAAATACAAAAAAACAAAATCAAAAGTTAATTTGCTGGAGATTGCTGAAGGGAAGAAAACGAACAAAAAATAATTTTTAAATTAATTTAAAATCTCTGATTTTAAGATGATATACACTAACAGTGACGGCGGCGCAAGAGGAAATCCAGGACCCGGAGCAATTGGAGTAATTGTCCGCGAAGATGATAAAATTTTAATAAAGCACAGCCAAAAAATAGGAAATTACCTCACGAATAATATTGCAGAATATGAAGCATTAATAAAGGCTTTAGAGCTTGCCTTAAAATTTACAGATAAAGAATTAACCTGCATTTTAGATTCAGAATTAATTGTAAAACAGCTTTTAGGCGAATATAAAGTAAGAGATCCAAAACTTCTTGAATTATTTTTAAAAGTCCAGAGATTACAGGAAAAATTCCAGAAAATAATTTACAAGCACGTTTCAAGAGAAGACAACTATCAAATTATCGTCGATGAAATGTTAAATGACACTCTAGACAAAGAGCTTGGTGTTAAAAGGTCAAGATATAGAAAGATTTATTCTTAGAAATAAATATTTAAACGCTCCTTCTTTTTATTTTATATGGGAAGAGAGGATCAAATAGTTCAGGAGAGGCTGAGAAAACTTGGGGAATTAAGAGTAAATAATATAAATCCTTATCCAGATAAATTTGACAAAAAGCAAACTTGCGCTGAATGTTTAAAGTCTAAACTCGGAGCAAAAGTGAAAACTGCAGGAAGATTAATAACTAAAAGAGATTTGGGAAAAATTGCTTTTTGCGTTTTAAAAGATGAGTCAGAAAAAATACAATTAGTTCTGCAGGATGGGGAAACGCCTCAAAAAGAAAAAGATTTTTTTAAAAAATATTTAGATTCAGGAGATTTCGTCGGTGTTGAAGGAGAGATTATAAAAACAAAAACCGGCGAGATTTCAATTCTCGTTAATAAAATAGAAATTTTATCAAAAGCGATTCTGCCTTTGCCTGAAAAATTTCACGGAATTTCAGACGAAGAAGAAAAATTGAGAAAAAGATATCTGGATATTTTAATGAATGCTGAAGTTAAGGAAATGTTTGTAAAAAAATCAAAATTCTGGAATACAATTAGAAATTTTTTATTAGAAAAAGGATTCTTGGAAGTTGAAACTCCTGTTCTTGAAAATTCAGCGGGCGGAGCAGCGGCAACCCCATTTAAAACACACCACAATGCTTTGGATATTGATGTATTTTTAAGAATTTCAATGGGAGAGCTCTGGCAGAAAAAATTAATGGTTGCCGGCTATGAAAAAACTTTTGAAATAGGAAGAATGTTCAGAAATGAAGGAATTGATATGGAGCATTTGCAAGATTACACGCAAATGGAATTTTACTGGGCTTACGCAAATTACGAGGACGGAATGAAATTAGTTGAAGAGATGTATAAAAAAATTGCTAAAGAAGTTTTTGAAACTTTAAAATTTGAAACTCACGGCTATAAAATTGACTTAGGAAAAAAATGGGAAAAATATGATTTTGAACAAACTATAAAAAAATACACTGGAATAGAAATTTACAAATCAGATAAAGAAGAAATTAAGAAAAAATTAAAAGAATTGGAAGTAGAACATGCTCCAAATTTAGATAAATGGAAGCTGGTTGATTTGCTCTGGAAATATTGCAGAAAAAAAATTTCAGGCCCTGGATTTTTAATTAACCAGCCGGTTGAACTTTCTCCGTTGGCAAAAAGAAATCCCGAGGACAAAAGAAAAGTAGAACAGTTCCAGATTATTCTCGCAGGAACAGAAATAGGAAATGGATATTCTGAATTAAATGACTCTTTAGACCAGGAGCAAAGATTTCAAGAGCAGATGAAATTAAAAGAAAAAGGAGACAAAGAAAGTATGGAGCACGACAAAAGTTTTGTTGAAGCTTTGAAATATGGCATGCCGCCGACTTGCGGTTTTGGAGTTTCTGAAAGATTATTTTCGTATTTAATGAACAAACCCATAAGAGAGTGCGTGATTTTTCCGTTGATGAAGCCAGAAGAATAATAAGGGAAATAGATTGCAACAATCTTTAAAAAAGTTCTAATTAATTTAAATTTATGCATGTAAAATATAAAGCATTAGATTTAATTGAAAAATATAATTTAAGTGGAAAGCGCAGAATAGTTATTCCAAGAAATGATTTTGGAGAGCTTTTCTTTAATGGACAATATTTCTTTATTGCGCATTACTTTTTAGACTCAGGAAAAAGAAAGATAATTGGATTTAAACAAAGGGGGGAAGATTTTTTTGAATATAATTCTAAAGAGCGTAAGAGATTGAATGTTGTTCTCATTTACTAAACAATGTCATTAATAATAAAATAAAATGTGAGCAAAAGCAAATCTTAACCAAAAATAAATTCTTATTTAGTAAATAAATTAAAAACTTCTTCTATATTTTTGTTCATTTTCCAATTTTTTCGCAAGATACCACCCTTCTAAAGAAGTTTTCTGAGTCATATAAAGATTATCTAAAGAATCTTTTTGATCCATATAAAAATTTTCTAATGAATTATGTTTTGCTTGATAAATTGAATCGGTTTCATATTTCTCTTTTAAAAAATTGTCATTTGATTTTTTATTTGATGCAACTCCTGTAATCGCAATACCTAACATTGTCGCACCAATAAGCATTTCGCTTAATTTTTTTGCGGTTGATTTTTTCTTTTTCATTTTTTTCCTATTTTGAAATTAATTTTAATATTTTTTAGGTTTATAAATGTTTTGTTTATAGTTCTCTGATAAAAATGTTTAAAATATTCAATTTTTGCAACAAGAATTTATTAATAGAAATTATAACGCTGTTAAAATTATCTTTTAACTTTTTATTTCTTTTTTCCTTCTTTAACTCGACCACGCTTGGGCGAGTTTGTCAAAAAATTTCCTATTTTTTGTTCCATTTTAACTCGACCACGCTTGGGCGAGTTTGTTGAAAAACTTCCCGTTTTTCATTCCCCCTTGGTTTTCTTCTTTTTTAAGTTCTGGAGCAGGAACAGCAGTTTTTGAAGCAGAAGCAATCGCTGTTGCAGGAGTTTTTGCTGCTGCCTCGCCTTCTTTAGCAGGAGCAGTTGTTGTTGCTGCGCCGCCTTTTGCAGCCAATGCTGCTGCTTCAGCAGCTTCTTTAGCAGCTTGCTCTTGTTTAGCTAAGTCTTCCTGCTGTTTCTTTATTTTTGAGAAATATTCATCAAGAGATTTTCTTTTTTCCGACGGAGTTTCTGTCGAGCCTTTTTTTATTTCTTCAGCGAAGCTGCCTTTATCAATTAATTGTCCGACTTCTGAAGCAGGATGATTTTCAACAAGAACCCCTAAGCTGACACAAGTTCCGATTATTGTTTTAACAGATGATTTCAAATCTTTGCAAAGCAAATCGTTTTGCTTGGTTTTTGCAATAGAAATAATCTGCTCAATAGATGCGTTTGCAATTTTTTGTTTTTTTTGAAGACCAGAACCTTTGTCAAGCCCTAATTCTTTTTTTAATAATTCTGAAACAGAAGGAGAAGATACACTTACTTCAATTTTTTTTGTTGACGGCTCCACTGAAATTTCTACGGGCACTTTTAATCCTTTGAAATTTTTTGTTGCATCATTTACCTGCTGAATTATCTGCCCTACATTCAATCCTAAAGGGCCAACCTTTTGAGCCAAAGCTGGACCAGGCTGCATTGCCCCTCCGTCGACTAAAAGTTTAATCTGAATCATTTTTATTTTTCTCCTTCTTCTCTCCTTATAACTTTAACATTATCTAATTTAACTGTGACCGGCAGCGGGACAACCGCGCCAAGCAAACTTATTACAACTTCTTCTTTTTGCTTGTCTATTCTTAAAACTTTTGCTTTTTCTTTTTTAAACGGCTCTGCAATTATCTCAACAAGGTCCCCTTCCTGTATTGAAATAGTCTCGACAGAAGGTTTTATCATGTTTTCTATTTCTTCATAACTAAGAGTTTTACCGATGATTCCCTTGACATAAGGCAGATTAAATACCTGCTGAATCTCTGTCTTCAGCTTCTAAAAGAATATATCCTCTTAAGCCGTGGGGTCTTGAAATAGAATATACATTAATTTTCTTTTTTTCTGCTCTCTCCGATATCATGTCAAGAGCTCTTTCTTCTTTGTTCGTCGTTACTTTTATAATGAAAATCATTTTATTTTTTTAGTTCGCGAGATTGTTCGCACTACCTCTTAATAATCTAAGAAGCAGACATTAATATTTAAAATTATAGGTTTATAAACTTTTACACAAAAATCTTCATGATTAAAGCAATTATAAATCCTATAAGACCAATAATTAAAATTCCAATTGCCGAAACTTTTGCAACTTTTTCAAATTCTTCTTTTGTGGGTTTTTTCAAAGTGTGCCAGACGCGGACACATTTTCCAAAAAAAGATTTTATTGATTCCATGATTTAATTATAATTGAAGAGTTTTTAAAATATTCGGAAAATTTTATAGCTTAAAATTTATTAAAAATAAAAAAATACCTGCTCTCGCAAAAATTAATTTGAATTTTTCCAACTCGCGCCCGCACTCGCAATTATTTAATTTTATTTTTTAAGTTTGTCTCGTGCAAACGCTCGGACATTCGTCAAAGAAAAATTTTAGGAAGATTGTTATCGCCACTAACTTTTAGAAATGAAGTTAATCATTCAAAAAATTCAATCTATTAAAGTTTATGTAAAAAAGATATTGAGATAATCTAATCTAATGAATAAAAGAGCCGTTTAGATTAGAATATAAATAAATCCAAGTCGCCTTGCGACGAGCAATTTAAAATCCATAAGACATAAAAACTTACTCTCATTAATTTAAAAGAATGGAAATAAATATTTATAAAATAATTGCGATAATAGGATTAATATCTATAATCATCGGAACATTTATGATTTCTCTTTCTGGAAGAACAAAAAGAAAATATATTTATCCCTTGCTCTTAATCGGGGGAACCGGGCTTTTAATTTACAGCATTTATATAAATGACATAATTTTTATAATTCTTCAAACAGCATATATTCTCATCGTTGTTTATGATATAATTAAATTAAAAAATTCAAAAAAATAATGCTATACCAAGAACTTGCAGAACTTTACAGCCAGATTGAAGGCACAACAAAACGGCTTGAAAAAACAGAAATTTTGTCAAAATTTTTAAAAAAACTTTCTGATGAAGACAAAGATGTAATGTATCTTTTAATTGGAAAAATTTATCCGGAAGGAAATGAAAAGGAAATTGGAATTTCCACTCAAATTGCGCTCAAAGCTATTTCAAAATCCAACGGGGCAACTGATTCAAAAGTTTTGGAAATGTGGAAAAAAATAGGAGACCTTGGAAAAGTTGCTGAAGAACTTTCCAAGCAAAAAAAACAAACTACTCTTAAACTCGTCGGCAAATTAACGATTCAGAAAGTATTAGAAAATCTGCGAAAACTTCCCGAACTTCAAGGAAAAGGAACAATCTCGCTAAAATTGCTGTTAATAACCGAATTGCTTGCTTCTGCCTCGCCACTTGAAGCAAAATATCTAACAAGAACATTGATTGGGGATTTAAGAATTGGAATAAAATCAAGCACAATTCGGGAAGCATTAGCAAGCGCGTTTTTTTCCGGCGATGCAAGAAAACAAGCGTCTGAAAAAATTCAAAATGCATACGACAAATTATCTGATCTTGCAATTATCTTTGAATTATCTAAAAAAGGAATAGAACATTTAGAAAAAGTTTCTCTTAAAACTGACAAGCCAATAAAAGTAATGCTTGCGCAAAAAGCTTTGTCAATAGAAGATGGATTTGAAAAATGCGGGGAATATCTGGCGGCAGAATACAAATACGACGGATTCAGGATGCTGATAAATAAAAAAAATGATTCAGTTGACCTTTATACAAGAAGACTTGAGAATGTAACAAAACAATTTCCGGATATTGTTGAAGTTGTTAAAAAAAATATTAAAGCAAAATCCTGTATAATAGATTCAGAAATTATTGGGTATAATCCGAAAACAAAAAAATATATGCCTTTTCAGGCAATAAGCCAGAGAATAAGAAGAAAATATGAAATTGACAGGCTTGTAAAAGAATTGCCAGTAGAAGTAAAGGCATTTGATATAGTTCTCTGCAACGACGAGGATTTGATTAATTCTCCTTTTGAACAGCGTTCAAAATTGCTAAAAAAAATTATTAAAAGCGAAAAATACAAAATAACAACTGCTGACCAGCTTATAACAAATAAAGTTTCAAAAGTTAGAGAATTTTATGAAAAAGCTATAAAAGATAATCAGGAGGGTTTGATTTTAAAAAATTTAAATGCGCCTTACAAACCTGGAAGCCGTGTAGGATATATGTTGAAATTAAAAGAAGAGCTTAGAGATTTTGATTTAGTAATTACAGGCGCTGAATATGGAACAGGAAAAAGAGCCGGCTGGTTTTCAAGTTTTATTTTATCCTGTATGGGAAATAAAAAAGATGAATATTTAGAAATTGGAAAAGTTGGAACAGGAATAAATGAAAAAGAGGACGAAGGAAAAATAACATTTAAAGAATTGACTAAACAATTAAAACCTTTAATTATAGCAGAAAAAGGAACATCTCTTCAGGTTAAACCCAAAATAATTGTTGCAGTAACTTATCAGGAAATTCAAAAATCCACAAATTATTCTTCGGGATATGCTCTGCGTTTTCCGAGAGTGAATGTTTTGAGGCCAGACAAACCTTTATCTGAAATTACAGATATTAAAGAAGTTGAAGATGCCTATAAAGGACAAAAGAAGAAATAAAATATTTATTTATCTAATAATTCCTTTTTCTTTTTTCGAGTATTCCCCAAGATTCCAATTTCTTTTTCATAATAATTTTCTAGTTCTATTTTACCTTCTTCATGAGCTCTTTCTTTTTTCTCTTCATGAAATTTAATTTGTTGCCCTAAAGATTCAATGCCTTTTTTTAGTCTCTTTTTCCTATTTGTCATTTTCACCTAATTTTTTAATTTCTTTTTTAATTAAATCTAATAATTTTTCTGCAACTGAAATTTTAAGATCTATTTTTATTTTTTTGTCATCTTTAACAGATGTATAAACATTATAAACTTTTTCATATTCTTCATTAGAAATAATTTTTATCAGCCATTTTTTAAATTCTTTTTTGGAATATTTTTTATTGCTCAATATTGATTTAACTATGAAAATCCCTCTTAATCTTAAGATTAAAGAATATAGAATCCCTCCGGATAAAAGCTTATCTCCATCTAATTTATCCAATTTTATGAATTCCTCATTTATTTTTATGATTCTTTTGGTATCCTTAACAAATTCCCTAAACGAGTCTTTATAAATTTTAGTTAATTTTAATTCTTCAAGTAATTTTTGATTAATTATCGCTTTTGCTTCTATCAGTCTGGGATAAATCATCAAAGGATATTTATTTAATGTTCTCTTAACGCTTTCAATGGGAACAATAGAAATATGATATTTTCCCGATTGAATTTCTGTTTTTATTTTGTTAGAAATAACTAAAACATCTATATCTGATCTTTCATTTTCTTCCCCTCTTGCATAACTCCCAACTAAATAAATTCCTAAAATATCCGCAAGATATTTCTCAAGCATATTGAATATTTCTTTTCTAATTTGCAGAGTCCTGTCTATAAGGATTATTTTTACTTCATTATTAATCCACTCTCTGGGAAGGAGCACTCCCGCGCTGTTTCCCCATCTTGAAACATTTTTTATTATTTCCATATGTTTATACAATGTTTAAACTTTATAAATCTTATTGTTCAGAAAGATATTAAAAAATACGAAGGTAAAGATTGCACTTTAAGAGATTATTGGGAAAAAGAAATTAAGAGTTTTAAAAAGAAAAAAGAAGAACAGGAGAGAAAATTGAAGAAATGAATTTATTTACAACTCAGTAGTTTAAAAGCCGTTAGAATGTTTTAAAATTTGTCTTGCCACCCTCCTTGCGGTGGTCTTGCAACCTTTATGGTTGTCGCCGTCAAACTATTTTCCCATCTCTTTTAATTTTTTAAGAACATCATCTAACTCGCTTTTTTGAGGGATGGGTCTTCTTGTCGGATATTGCTGATGATGTTGCTGTGGCAAAATTCTTCTTTGAGGAACTTCATGCATTCTTGGAGGCATCCCTGGTCTTGGAGCAGATTTTTTAGTTGTAAATTTATCATAAAAGTCTTTTAATTTATCTTTGAATCTAATTGCCAGCGCAGTTAGGATTATTAAAATTCCCAAAACCCAGAGCCACCAAAAACTTTTTCCTTCGGTTTTTTGCATGCAGCAATATTGAGAAACATCATTGCATAAATAACTTAGTTCCTCTTTTTCTCCTGAGCCACATGCAGTATCTCTGCAATTTCCAAAATTTTGCTCGCATTCGCTTTGGGTTGTAATTGTCGGCGCTTCACAAGTTCCGACGCAGCATTGTTCATTTGATAATAAATCAGAAGCGCCGTATTCTGAAAAGCCGTCGCAATCTTCTGAAGAATCGCAAACCTCTCCCCCTAATTCAGAGCATGTTTGTGAAGGTTTATCGTTGGTGCAGCAAACAGACAAACCAGGACAGTTATATCCTGAAAGAGAATCTCCTCCTGCCTCTGAACATTCAATATCCGAAATGCAAAAATTTCCTGAATCTTCGCAATTATCTGGAAGCTCTCCGTCGTCAGTTCCGGAAAAAGAACTTGGCCATAAAGAATATAATAAAAATCCTGTTTTTGCAACATTCCCGGAATCCCAGCATCCGTCGGCTCCCTGAACTCCTGCAAGCCAGTTTATTGCATTGTCTTTTGCGTCGGTTTGCTCGCTGGAAACTCCCATTAAAGCCAGAGCAGTGTCGTAATATCTGTCATATGCTTCATCCCAATATCTGTCACCAATTTGTTTTGCTAATAATTCTGTTTTGAAATCTTGTTCAGCAGTCAAGAAATATAAAAAAGATTCCGGCAAAAATTTTTCATTGTCCTCTTCAAAAACAATTAAATAAGGCAGATAAGAAGAAATATCTTTGCCAAGTTTTTTTAAAACAAGAGCCGCCCACAAACTTCCTTCATAGTCGCAGGAATTTCCTTTTTTAAAACATAAAGATTCTTTTGCCTTGATAAAATCTGTTCCTCCTGCTGTTTCTGATTTAGCGCTCTCGTCAAAAACATAAATTGTTGAGGATAATTGCTTCTTAAATAATAAATTCACCTGAAAAGCTTTGTCGCAGGAAACTGTAAATTCCTGTTTTTGACATTGAGAATCTATTTTCAGCCAGTAACCGGAAGAATCAAGGCTCAGACAATTTCCTCCCGATAAAGAAAGTTTTTTTTCTTGATTTATAGAAACTTGATATGTGTCTGCATTTAAATCTTCAAGATTGCACAACGCTGGCTCTGAAGTTTCAATTTGCAAAAGCCAGTCAATTCCAGTCGCTGTTTTGTTCTGCGCCAAAATCCAATCAGAATATTTTTTTGTATCTGCTGAACCGCCTTCATCTAAAGCTAAAACTGCCTGAGAAGTTGTTTTTAATTCGCAGGAATTTCCATTTACCGGAACAAAACATTCATCATTAGAATCTACCGATAAAACATCTGCTTCACACTGGCCCGTTGACAGCAAGGCAAAAATTTTGCTTTCAAGACCAAAAGCTGAACATCCTTTTTCCTGAACTTTATCTTTTATGCACGCTATTGCATCTGCATTAGAAGTCTGATTTAGCGAAGAAATAAATGGCAAAATAAAAATTAAAATCAAAACAGATAATAAAATCCCCGCTTTTTTCATTTACAAAAGAGCATAAAATTGTTTATAAATATTGTTCTTTTTTAGAGTATGTGAAGAATTTTAGAAATTCAAATATTAAATGAAGCAAACAAATACCTGTTTCGCAGAAATTAAAAAGATTACTGTCGCAATAAAGTTCAATAATATACATTAATCACTTATTTAATAGATTTTAATTAAGATGTCTGGGTTATAATATAAATAAATCCGAGCACTTTCGCGGAGGACAAACTATTTTACCAATTACCGAGCGAGGGTGCGAGTAGAGGAGCAAAGCGAGGAGCATTTCTTTTTCTTTTTTTATTCCCCTGAAAATTTATTTCTTCCCTGAAAAGTTTTTTTAACAAAATAATTAACGGGATTTTTATATCTCTTTTCTTCTGGCGTCGGAATAATTCCAATGCCTGAGTAATAATCTTTGTCAAAATTTGGGGGAAGAACAATTTTATTTTTATAACTCTGGATAATCTGGGATTTAATAACGCCGTCTTTAAGCTGAGGATTATTTTTTTTATTCCATTCATAAATTCTGTTTTCAAGCTCTTTTTTTTCCATTCCTATTGAACGGAAAAAATTTATTAAAACAAACAAAGCTCTTTTTTTTCCGTCGCTAAGCCCCCCAAGAATTTTTTTAATTGAATCAGGAAAATTTTTATCAGAAATTTCCCCAACATTAACCGGCTTAAATTCTTCTGCATATTTTGGTTTTCCTCCAAAGGAGACCCCTCTGGGGCCGGAAGATTCAATTTTTCCATGATTTTCTTTATGCCAATCCAGCGCCTGAGTTAAAAATTCTGATGCCTCTCCCTCCCCCGCATTTGGAATAAAATTTTTCACTTCCGCTTTTAATGGATCTGCGTCTTTTAACTCAAATTTTGAAATATTTTCTGAATTTAAAACAACGCTTGCCAAAGCTGTTTTTTCATGCAGAGAATAAGGAGTCCTGAATAAATGGCGAGGGGAAACAAGAATAATATCGGGCATAACTTCTTTTGAAGCCTGAAAATTTTTTACATATTTGCTCGGTCTTTCTATATCTGAAATTTTTTCAATTAACTGCTCTTTTGTCTGCTCAATAATATATCTTATAATTATCCTCGGCCATTCTGGAAACATCTCTTTTGTTTGAACTCTATTCACTTCTTCCGGAAAAGCTTTCCACGGAATAATTATATGAAAACCTTTTGAACCGGAAAATTTAATTCCAATATTTTTAATGCCGTGAAATTTTAAAAAATTAATTATTATTTCTGCGCAAATCTTGCTGTAATCAATATATTTGCTGTCAATATCTATAACCAAATCCCAGCCTATCCGAAGCTGATTTGCCTGATTCTCTGGCATCCCCGTAACAATTTTCATCGGGTCTTCCCATAACTCTTCTGAACAATTAAAAGAGGTTGCTCCTTTTTTCACCATCTCAAAAACATCGTTGGGATACTGGAAAGAATCCGGACGTTTTCCAAAACTTTCAAAATACCGAGGGCAGATTTCCCGATTTTTAGAAAAGTCGCAAATCGCTTTTTGTATATCTTTTCTTGAATAATACAGGTTAGTTATCTTTCTGATTCTTTCTTCCTTAAAAGTCATATCTTTTAATAAACTAAAAGATTTATATAATTAGTTATAGCTCAGATTGAAGCAATAAATTTTTATATAATTTAATTCTGTTCTGAGTTCTGAATTTTTACTAAATCTTAAAATTCAAATAAAAAACCTGCTCGCAGGCTCGCAGAAATTAAAAAATAATTGTGTGAAAAAAATTTTGATAAGCTGGATTAATCAATCTTTTAAAAGCTGTTTCTGGCAATTTATTTACTAATCTTAAAAATTCGCAAGAATTTTTGCGATTTAGATTAACAAGCAGATAATAAAAGACAATAACAATATTTAAAAGATAAACAATATTTTTTTCTGCATGCAAATAAAACTTGAGAATCCTTCGTTATTGTCCAAAGTGGTTGAACTTATTTCAACCCTTGTAATAGAAGTTAAGTTTAAAATAGACAGCTCTGGAATGAGTGTCGTCGCTATTGACCCTGCAAATGTCGCGATGGTAAGGTTTTTTCTTGCAAAAAATGCTTTTTCTCAATTTGACCTTGGAAGCGCAAAACAGGAAATCTGGGGCGTGAATTTAGAAGACTTGAAAAAAATTTTAAGGAGGGCAGGAATAAAAAGTTCGCTGATATTGAAAAGAGATGAAAATAAATTAAATATAGAAATTCCAGACAAAATAAAAAGAAATTTTACCCTGAATTTAATTGACATAAAAAGCGAAGACAAAGAAATGCCAAATCTGGAATTCAGCGCAAGAGTTGAAATTAATTCAGCTGACTTAATTGACGCTGTTGAAGATTGCGCTGTTGTTGCCGATGCCTGCTCTTTCATCATTGAAAACAATAATTTTATAATTGAGGCGAAAAATCTTAATTCAGCAAAGTCCGAATTTTCAGGCGACGAAGTAAATATTAAAGCGGAAAACTGCAAATCAAGATACAGCATTGAATATCTTGACAAATTCATAAAAGGAAGCAAACTTTGCGACAAAACAATTTTAAATTTTGCAAGCGACCACCCTCTAAGAATGGATTTGAAAATTGATAATATGGAATTGAATTTTATTCTTGCCCCGAGAGTTGAATCCGAGGATATTTGAAAGCGGCAAACTTTATTGTATTATATCGACTTTCAAATGTCCGAGCAGAGGATTAGTGATTTAACAAACTTTTTACAATTAATTACAAAGCACTAATCCGAGCAGAGGACTGACACGGAAACAAACTTAAATTAATACATTAACCAAAAAGCTTAAAAATATAAAAATCTATTAATGTATTAATGGAAGAGATTATTGATAATATAAATGAATTTTTAGATTCCGGAGAAGATAATCTAA
>JACOWL010000027.1 GCA_016176815.1 Candidatus Pacearchaeota archaeon | reverse complement strand
TGCTGGTCTGAAAATCCGTCCGTCGGTTCGTCTAAAATTATAAATCCTTTTGTTTTAATATTGCTTAAGAAAGAATTAAGGACCTGGTTTAGCGCGAGCCTGTAAGCAAGGGCAATTGCCGTTCTTTCGCCTCCTGAAAGATAATTATAATCAATGATATAATCCTGAAATTCCACGATGGGCGTGAAACTGTCGTCTAAGCTGACATTAAAAGTGTCAGAAACCAGCATTGAGAACCACTCCGAAAAAAGTTTTGAAAATTCTAATTTAAGTTTGTTCATAATATTTTTTTCAATAGATGAAACTAACAAAATAAATTCCTTGGAAATCCAGGATTCTAAATCAGTCAGATAATTTACCTGCTCTTTAATAAGCTCTGTTTGCTTGATTCTCTCCATTAATTCATCAATTTGTTTGGAAAAAAAACTGGTTTCTTTTTTTAATTCAGCTATCTTAATTTCAGTCAGCTTTTCCTGTCTCGCCGCTTCATCAAGCCGATCTTGTTTTTCTTTGTATATGTTTTCAAATTTATTTAATTCTAAAATAGAAGTTTTTAAGAGGCTTAATTGCTTGTCTAAAAGTTCCAAGTCTTTGTTTAAAAAAATATTTGATTTTTCAATTTCCTGAATTCTTTTTTGTTTTTCTTCAACTCCCTGCATTTTTACTTTTAAAATATTAATTTCCTGTATTTGTCTTTCATTTAATGAAATATTTTTTTCAAGTTCCGCTGTTTCATTTGAGATTTTTGATTCCTGCAAAATAAACTCGTTAATTAGCTGGAGATTTTTAATCGCGCTTGCATTTATTTTATTTAAGACATTTTTTTTATAAGTCGCATTAACATCCTGCATGCAAGTCGGACATATTTCAATATGCGTTAATCTCTCTTTTATTCTTTCATCTTCCTGATTTTTAATATTTAGTGAATTAATTTTTGATTTAATTTCCAAAACCAGGCTTTCAAATTCTTTTTTTTCTTTTTTAAGCAGAGCGATTGTTTTATTAATTTGCTCAATTTTTAAAATATCAATGTCCTTGTTAGAGCGCATAACTTCAGCAACTTGTGATTTTAACTGTTCAATAATTTTTTTATTTTCTGATATAAGAGAATTTTTTGTTAAAACCATAATTTTTGTTTTTTCTATTTCCTGCTGAAATTTTAATTTTTCATCTCTTTTTTTTAGGACTTCCTGAAGCTGTTCCTGAATTTTTTTTGTTATGTCTTTTTTTATAATAAGCTCGCCTTCAACAACAGAAATCTCCTGGAGTTTAGATTTAAACTCATCTTTTTTTGACAAAAGATTCAATTTGTCCTGTTCAAAAGCAGAAGTCATTGCTTCTTTAATTCTTTTTTCTTCCCGGATTTTTAAAGCAAGAACTAAACCATTCTCAATTATTCTTTTGTATTTGTCAATTCCAAAAATATGCCTAAGAGCATTTATTCTTGTTTCAGAATCCTGCAGGATAATTTCTTTCATTTCTTCCTGCGGAGTATAAACTGTAAATTTGTATAAAAGATTTTGTTTTTTTGAAAATTCTTTTGGATAATTTAATAAATTAAGAACTTTGCTTTTTAACTCAGTTACTGCAATTTCTTGTTTATCTCCGTCAATAGTTATTGATGCGTAATCCTGAGAGATTGCCTTTCCTTTTTTCAAAGTCCTTTCAATTAAAACATTTTTTCCGTCAACTTCAAATTCAATTGAAACCCCCCCTTCTTTCTCGCCGTTGCGCAAAAGAGCAGAGCCTCTCTGGCCGGGCTGCAAACCGAATAATGCGAACTCTATTGATAAAAGAATAGACGTTTTTCCTGAACCAATATCTCCGGACAATAAAACAGATCCTTCTTTAAATTCTATCTCCTGAGCTTCATAGCTTCGTATATTTTTTAATAAAATTTTTTTTAATATCATTTAAAACCTCAAAACTCTCCTCGCTTCGGATAATAATCTGCTCTGAAAAGTTTCTATTTTTTCATCTTCTTGTTTTTCTATGGAAAGAATGTTCATTAATTCAGGCGCAAAAGAATTAAAATCGGATTTATTTTTTTCAGAATAAATTTTAATTGTTTCTTCTTCAATATCTCCTTCTTCTTTTATTTCAAAATTTGTATCAACTTCCTTTATTTCCAAATCATGGATATTTTTTAACAAGAAATACGCCCCGCGCTCTTTTGCAAATTCTTCAATCTGAAAAAATTTGATATCTGAGGGTTTTCCGCGTTTTAATTCTCCGCTAATTCTTAATAAAATAATTTTATCTTTCAAATCCCTTTTTGAAAGTTCTCCAAGAATTTTTTCTGTTGCCGCCAAGCCGTCGTCAAATTCTAGTTCAAGACATTCCACTTCCTTTATTGGGAGTCTGATAAATTTTACTTGCTCTGCTGATTCTGTATCCACAAGCACAAAGCTTCCGTGTTTCAAGTCTTCAAGTTCTTTAAAATTATTTGGAAATAACGGGCCCGGATAGACGATTTTTTTTTCATTAAATAAAATATGAATATGGCCTAAAGCATAATAATCCGCATAAGGGAGTTTTTCAGATTCAAGGGATTCTATCGGCAAATTTCCAGCGACGCTGTCAAGAGTTGTATGAAGCATAAAAATTTTAAACATTCCCGGGGCGTCATTTAATTTTACGCGGCGCAGTTCCGGAATTTCCAATCCTGATTTTTTTCCAGGGTAGCCGTAAATTGCCAAGTTTTTATGAACATGAGGATTAAGAAATATTTTATCTCCTCTTTCTTCCGCATTAAAAACATTTTTGCAAAAGCCTGCTTTTTCCAAAACATCCAAGAAAGTTTTTCCTGACACGCTGTAATCATGCGAGCCTGCAATTATAAAACACGGGATTTAAGTCGCCCGCAAAAAGCATGAATTCCACTTTAGAAGCAAGACATATATCAATTGCTTTTTTAAAAGATTCAAAATTCAAATTTTGCATTGGCTCGTGTTTCCAACCTCCTAAATGCACATCCGCAATGTGCGCAAATTTTACCATAAAAATAAAATTCTTTAAGAGTTTTTAAGAATTGTCGTATTTAATTTAAAAAAGTGTTATAATTATAAAATTAATACAATATAGAAATCTTTAAAAAGAGAGAATTATTAAGGAATAAATGAAAAATCTCGCAAAAGTTCTTACGCTTGCAGGAATTGTTTTAGCAGGGTATGGAGTTCAGGCTCAATCAAACTTAGATACAACAATCACAGAGAATTCGATTCTTAAAAGAACAACTCTTTTAAAAGATAGTGTTTTAAAAAGAGAAGAATATGCAATTGAAAAAATTTCAAACTATTCTCAAGGAAAGCTTGTTTTAGAAACTGAATCAAGATATTTTTTTGATGAGAAAGACCTTGGAAAATTAAGTGTTAAAAGGCGAAAATAAAATGGAAAAAAGCAAAACTTATTTTACTTATGAAGGGGCAGACAAAAATCCTGTAAAAATTTGGGAAGATTTAAACAACAACGGAAAACTTGATGAAAAAGACAAAATGAAAATTTATGTTTCTGAATTGGATAAATGGGTTTCTCAAGAGAAATAAAATACCCGCTCAGCTTTGTTTTTTCAATCGATTGGTGCGCTGTTCAACTATATAAAATCTAATTTTTATTTTAAAATACCTGCTTTGCAGAATTAATTTGAATTTTTCCGGACATTCGTCAAGGAAAAATTTTAGGGAGATTGCCATTGCCACAACATTTTGATTGATTGGGCTAATCATTTATTCAGTAATATCTTAATTACGCTGTTTAGGATAACTGGGCGGGTGGGCGGGTTTATAGAAAGTAGCAAGCAATTTTAAAATTTTTTCAAATAACAAAAAGAAGATAAATACCTGCTCCTAAGCCCACTTAGTAATTAATAAGGTTACCTTCCGTGAACTTGCTCGGCTTTGCAGAATTAATTTGGGGAGATTATCGCCGTAAACAATTTTTAAAGTGAAGTTAATCCTTTATCTAATAGTTTCTTAATTAAGCTATCTCGTGGACAATCTTTTCCAAATTCTTAAGAAAATTTATTTCCTCAACTCCCAAACCATTAATTCTTCAAAAAATAATTTTTCTTTTCCTAAAAGTTTTTTATTATAACCTCTCCAATTAATATTTTTTGTTAATGAAGAAGTCAGCAGAAAAATTTTTCCGTTTTCTTCTAAATAATTTACTGCTTCTTTTAAAAATTCATTAATAATTTCGCTTCCCCGAAGTCCGCCTGTTGTTGCTAATTGAGAATTTTCTGGTTCTCTTGCATCAGCGGGCAAATACGGAGGATTAAAAACAATAATGTCGTATTTTCCCTGAACATTTTCAAATAAATCTGAATAAATGCAATTAAAATCCAAACTCTTGCAATGTTCAACTGCTTCCTGATTTATATCTGCTCCAAAAATATGTTCCCTTTTAATTCCTAATTTTTTTGCAGTTTCTAAAAGAATCCCGGAGCCGGAGCCGATTTCCAAAAATTGCAAATGCTCATTTTTTTTAAGCAATTCAGGAATTTCTTTTCCTAAAACTTTAGACAGCAAATAAGAATCTTCTGCGGGGAGATAGATTGAGGGCATTTTAAAATTATG
>JACOWL010000018.1 GCA_016176815.1 Candidatus Pacearchaeota archaeon | reverse complement strand
TCAATTTTTTGAAATGTTTTTAATAGCTCTGTTTTTTGAGTCTTTTTATTTTTATAATAAACATCTATTTTTTCTTTTTCAGCTAAAAACATTGCTTCTGAAAGAGTGTATTGAATTTTTTCTCCAACAGGCTCGCCAAAAAAACTTTTTTTATGCAGGGAAAATGCTTCTGCCTCATTTGTGAAAATGCTCTTCCCCATTAAATATGTTTTTATTTTTTCCATGTCTTAGATAAAAGAAAGGAATATTTAAAAGTTTGGAAAGCTTTGATTTAATATGAAATATGATACAAATAAAAGGAAGACTGAGGTTTTTAGAATGAAGGCAAAAGATGTAAAAATTGATCTAGAAGAATTAAAAAAATTTAAAGAACAAAATGCTAAAGAAAGACTTGAGTTTATTGATTTTTGGGTGAATTATATTAAAACACATTCAGATAAAGAATGGAGTTCTCAGCAAAAAGTTTTGATTGATTCGCAAATTTCTGGGGAATAATTTTTATAACAATTCTTTAGAAACCCTGTTTTTCTTAAGTAATTTTCCCTTTTTTGTCAATTGATATAATCTTCCTGTTTTTTCTTTTATTAATTTTAAGTTATCAAAGAATTTTTAAAGAACTAAAGATTTAATTCATCATGTCAGAGGTTGATTTTAAAGCCATTGAAAAAAAATGGCAGAAAAAATGGGAAGAGGAAGAAATTTTTCATGCGCTGGATTTTGTAAAAGATAAAAAAGCGCCTAAAGGCATGACCTCTTCGAGACCTAAATTTTATCTTCTTGAAATGTTTCCATATCCCTCCGGTGATGGTTTGCATATGGGGCACGCTTTAAATTATACTCTCGGAGATATTTATGCAAGATTTAAGAGAATGCAGGGATTTAATGTTCTTTATCCGATGGGCTATGATGCCTTGGGATTGCCTGCAGAAAATGCCGCAATTAAAGTAAATATACATCCGGAAAATTATACAAATAAATCAATTTCTAATTTTATAAAACAACAGAAGCTCCTTGGACTGAGTTATGATTGGAGCAGAATGATTAATACCGCGTCTCCGTCTTATTATAAATGGGACCAGTGGATTTTTCTTAAAATGCTTGAAAAGAAAATTGCTTACAGAAAAAAAGCCCCTGTAAATTGGTGTTCAAAATGCAAAAGCGTTCTGGCAAATGAGCAGGTTCACGACGGAAAATGCTGGAGGCACGAAGATACAAAGGTTGAAATCAAGCATCTTGAGCAATGGTTTTTTAAAATTACAAATTATGCAGATGAACTGCTTGATAAGATTGATGAATTGGATTGGCCTCAGAGAACTAAGAGCATGCAAAAAAATTGGATTGGCAAATCTTATGGAACAGAAATTATATTTAGTGTAAATGGAGAGAAATGGCCGATTTTTACAACGAGACCGGATACAATTTACGGAGTAACTTTTATGGTAGTTTCTGCTCAGCATCCGGAATTAATGAAACTTGTTACAGATAAACAAAAGCAAGAAGTTGAAAAATTTTTGAAAAAATTGAAATCTGTTAGTGAGAAAGAACTTGAAAATATGGATAAAGAAGGGGCGTTTACTGGAAGTTATGCAATAAATCCGATTAATAATGAAAAGATTCCAATTTATGCAGGGAATTTTGTCGTCGCTGATTATGGCTCCGGGATGGTGATGGCCGTGCCTGCGCATGACCAGAGAGATTTTAAATTCGCTGAAAAATACGGGCTTAAAATTAAAGTGGTCATAGAGCCTAAAGAATATGAAATTTATGAAAGAAACGGGCAAATTTCAGAAGCTTACACTGGCCAGGGAAATTTAATTGATTCCGGAGAATTTAGTGATTTAGAAAACAATGATGCAAAGAAAAAAATTACAAAATTTTTAGAAAAGAAAAAATTAGGAAGGGAAGTTGTTCAATATAAATTAAAGGACTGGCTGATTTCCCGTCAGAGATATTGGGGCGCTCCCATTCCAATTATTTATTGCGGGAAATGCGGAGCTGTTCCGGTTTCAGAAAAAGATTTGCCGATTATCCTCCCAAAAAAAGTTACATTTGGAGAAGGAAATCCGCTTGCTACAAATGAAGAGTGGATAAGAACAAAATGTCCAAAATGCAAAAAAGAAGCCCGAAGAGAAACGGACACAATGGATACTTTTGTTAATTCTTCCTGGTATTTTTTAAGATATTGCGACCCTGATAATGAAAAAGAAATTTTTGACAAGGAGAAAATAAAATATTGGATGCCGATAGATCGATATATTGGCGGAGCGGAACACGCGTGCATGCACCTGATTTATTGCAGATTTTATACAAAATTCTTAAGAGATTTGGGATTGTTAAATTTTGATGAGCCTGTGAAAAAATTATTTCATCAAGGGATGCTGCATGGAGAAGATGGAAATAAGATGAGCAAGTCGCGTGGAAATGTAATTAATCCATCAGATGTTCTCGCAAAATACAGCGCAGATTCTTTAAGGTTAGCTTTAATGAGTTTTGCTTCTCCTGACAGCGATGCAAACAAATCAAATTGAAAATTTTAAATATAATTTAGCAATAATTAAAATTCGCGAGTTGTTTAATTCTTTTCCCGAAGAAACTTCTAAAGAAGTTTTGGAAAAAAGTCTTAAATTACTGCATCCTTTTTGTCCGCACATTACTGAAGAGCTTTGGGAAAAAATAGGGAATAAAAAATTTATCAGCTTGGCTGAATGGCCAGTTGCAGAAGATAAAAAAATAAGCGAGTTTTTTGACAAGCAGGACGAGGCATTAAATAAACTTGTTTCAGATATTGCAAATATTTTAAAAATTGTCGGAGAGCAGAAAAAAGATACGTCTAAAGTTTATATTTATGTTATTCCCGGAGAAAAAGATTTTTATGATTTAGATGAATTAAATAAAAGAGTCGGCAAACAAGTTGAAATTTACGAAGTTTCAGATAAAACTAAATACGATCCTAAAGGAATAAGCAAGAAATCCAAGCCCGGGAAGCCCGGGATTTATGTTGAATGAAAATGAAACGCAAAGAGTTGATAAAAAAATACATTGAATTTTTCAAATCAAAAGATCATAAAGAAATTCCAAATTCGTCTTTAGTTCCTCAAAACGATCCGACAGTTTTATTCACGACGGCAGGGATGCATCCATTAGTCCCCTTTTTGCTTGGTCAAAAACACCCTCTTGGAAAAAAATTATGCGGAATTCAAAGATGTATAAGGACAGGAGATATTGAAGAAGTCGGGGATGAAACACACCACACTTTTTTTGAAATGCTCGGAAACTGGAGTTTTGGAGATTATTGGAAAAAACAAGCAATTGAATATAGTTTTGAATTTTTGACAAAAATTCTGAAAATTCCAAAAGAAAAATTAGAAGTCAGCTGTTTCAAGGGAGATAAAGATTCTCCTAAAGATTTAGAAGCAGAAAAAATCTGGAAATCTCTTGGAATAAAAAAAATAAAATTTTTAGGAAAAGAGGACAACTGGTGGGGACCAGCAGGAGAAACTGGGCCTTGCGGACCAGATACAGAAATGTTTGTAAACAGCATTGAAATTTGGAATGATGTTTTTATGGAATATGAAAAAATTAGGAGAGTTATATTAGTAGATGGGATGAATTGCGTTTATGATGAAAACTTTAAGCCAAATAAAGAGTTATTAGATATTATCAACAAATTTAACCAACATTACGTTCTTGTGGTTAACAAATTTAGGGAAAAAGGTATTAATGTAATAAAGAATTATGATTCCTCCTATGATACTAATTGGATTGAATTTTCTTTAGAAGAAATAGGAGTTAAAAAGGACAATGAAGAATATTTTAAAAAACTTTTAGCGATGTTCAATCCAAAATTAAATGTTGAAGATATTATTTATTTTGATCATAAAAAAGAGAACGTAGAAACTGCTAAAAGCTTTGGAATAACTGCGGTTCAATATGAAAATCCAAATCAAATAAAAAATTTTATTGAGAATAATCTCTATAAATTCCTGCCAGCAAAACAAAAGAATATTGATACCGGAATGGGTGTTGAAAGAACCATCTCGGTTTTAAACAATTTAAAAGATAATTATTTGACAGATTGCTTCAAGCCAATAATTGAAAAAATAGAGTCTCTTTCTGGAAAAAAATACAATTCAAATAAAGAAACAACAAAAGCAATGAGAATAATCGCAGACCACATTAAAGCTTCTGTTTTTATTATTGCAGATGGAGTTTTACCAAGTAATAAGGAGCAAGGGTATGTTTTAAGAAGATTAATTAGAAGGGCAGTTAGATATGGAAATTTTATTGGATTAAAAAATTTTATTGTTGATGTTTCAGAGCCAGTTTTTGAAATTTACAAAGATTATAAAGAGCTAAAAGATAAGAAACGCATATTAAAAATTTTAACAGAAGAAGAACAAAAATTCAATAAAACAATTGAGCAGGGAGAAAAAGAGTTAATGAAAGTTATAAGAGAAATAAAACCTTCTGCATTTGGATTAAAAAATAAAGATAAAAAATTATTAATTGATGGAAAAACTGCATTCTTATTATATCAATCATATGGTTTTCCTTTAGAGTTTGTTCAAGAAACAGCAGAAAGATATGATATTAAGGTAGATAAAAAAGAATTTGAAGATGAACTGCAAAAACATCAGGAACTTTCAAAAACAGCATCGGCGGGAAAATTTAAATCAGGATTGGCAGACACTTCAGAAAAAACAACAAAGCTTCATACTGCAACCCATTTATTAAATGAAGCTCTTAGAATAATTCTTTCAAAAGATGTAAAACAAAGAGGCTCAAACATAACTTCTGAAAGACTAAGATTTGATTTTTCTTTTGATAGAAAATTAACTCTGGAAGAAATAAAAAAAATTGAAGAGTTGGTAAATAAAAAAATTAAGGAAAATATTGAAGTTGCAAGAGAAGAAATGCCTTTGAAAAAAGCTTTTGACTCAGGGGCTCAGGGAGAATTTGGAGCAAAATATCCTGAGAAAGTTTCTGTTTATTCTATTGGTAATTTTTCAAAAGAAATCTGCACGGGCCCCCATGTAAAAAACACCAAAGAATTGGGAAAATTTAAAATTATAAAAGAGGAATCGAGCAGTGCCGGGGTGAGAAGAATTAAAGCAGCATTAGAATAAATTCATCTTTCCAATTCCCTCAGCTTTTTCTGTATCTCTTCCAACTGAGATTCTAAATTATCTTTTTTTGAACTAATTTTAAATTCGTCTTTTTTATTTTCTATTCCTAAAAGTATTCTTGGGATTTTTGGTTTTGGAAGAATTTCTTCAAGTTTTTTTATTTCAGCTTTTGTTTCTTTTAATTTTTTAAACAATCTTGTTTTTAATTTTAATTCATTTGTTCTTAACAGCTGATATTTCTTGATGACCTGTAAAATTCTTATTAAATCCGCTTCTGTTGATAGAATTTCTTTTTTTGAATTAATTAATTCCTCGCGATTAAGTCCTACATGGATTAAGCTTTCCGTCATTTTTAATTTTATTCCAGTTTAGAAAAAATATCTTTTTCAACTTGTTCTGTTTGATTTTTTATTGTTTGTATTTCGGCCATCCAATATGAGAGCTCTTTTTCTTCTTTTTCTTTTAATTCTTTGATATCTTCAAGCATCTTTTCCATTTCAGTAATTTTGTTTTTTGTCAGTTCAAAAATTTTCAGGCTTTCTTCAAATTTGTCAATTTTTATAAAAACCTGTCCGGTTTTTTTTGTTTTAGGCTCCTGCCAGTTTCTTAATTCAAAATCTTTCGGCGCTCTTTCCATTTTATAAGGAAATTCCAGTTTATTGCTTGGTTTTTTTATTTCAAGATGTTCGGGCATCATTTGCTCTCTGACAAATTCATCTGCCTCAAGCATCTCCTCTTTTTTCCCAGATATAGCATTTTTAACTGTGTTTTGAGAAAATTTGTCATTTAAGGAATTTATTGAATAGTTTGGCAGTTGCGGAAGAGTTGTTCCAAATTCAGGTTCTCCCGGCAAGGAAGGCAATCTTGGAAGTTCCGGCAATTCCGGAATATCTTTAAGTTGTCTTTTTTCTGAATTTTCTTTTCTTTTAAACAGCCTCATTTTAATATAATTATTTTAATATATATAACATGCAAGATAGGTTTAAAAACTTTGTTTTGCCATAAAACTTGCCGTTAAAACTCCGCGGAGTTTCACCGAAAGGTATTTAATTAATTTAATTTTAATAAAAAAATGATTGACACTTTTCTCAAAGAGGTTATTGCATATGCCGCAGGAAAACCCGCAGAGAATATAACGGATATTTTGTCTGTAAAAAAATATGTAAATGAATTTTTAATTGCTAAAAAAATAGGTTTGACAATCAACCAGACAAGAAATATCTTATACAAACTTTCCGATTCCAGCTTGGTTTCTTCAATCAGGAAAAAAGATAAAAAAAAGGGATGGTATACCTATTTCTGGAAAATTGAAGCTTTGAAATCTCTGGAATTTTTAAGCCAGGTTTTGTTAAAGCAAATTGAACAAATAAATAATCAGATAAACAGCAGGGAATCAAAACAATTTTATATTTGCGAGAGATGCAATATTGAATTAGCTGAAGAAAAAGCTTTGTTGTATAATTTTACCTGCAACGAATGCGGAGAGGTTTTTAAAATTAAAGAGAATATTAAGCTGCTTAAAGATCTTAAAAGAAATTTAGAGAGGACTAAAAATAAACTTTCTTTGGTTAATAATGAAATTGAGAAAGAAAAAGAAAAAGCGGAAAAACAAAAATTTAAAGAAAATAAAAAATTGGATAAAGAAAAAGCTGAAGAAACAAGAAAAAAAAGGGCGGCAAATAAAAAACTTAAAAATAAATCCCAAAGGGATGACTCTGGTGAGCCTTCCCGCGGGGATCACCCTAAAGGGCGTAAAATAATTAATAAAAAATCAAAAAAGAAAAAAGTTGTTAGTAAAAAGCCCAAAAAGAATAAATCCGCTAAACATAAACTAAAAATAATAAAAGCAAAAAAAAGGAGATGAAGATTTGAAGACGGATATGGGAAATTTAGACGGAAAAAAAAGTTTTTTTTCAAGTTTAAGCATTAATACAATTTTAATTTTGCTTACCATTCTTATGTTTTTTGTATTTAGTCTTTTGATTAAGTTTAATGTTTTAACAATTGATGATGTTGCTCTTAAACCTTCCAATATTCTTCAGGGAAAATATCTCTGGACATTTTTGACGAGCATGTTTATGCATGGCGGATTTTTCCATCTTTTTGTTAATATGTTTTCTTTATTTTTTCTTGGAACCTTTCTTCAGAGAATTTTAGGACAAAAAAGATATCTGTGGTTTTATTTAATTTCGGGACTTTTTGCAGGAATCTTTTTTGTTTTAGCGAGTTTGATTCCAATTCAATTTTTTTCCGCGGATTTTAATCTTTTTGCAGTCGGCGCTTCCGGGGCTCTTTTTGGGTTAATCGGCTTAATGATGTTATTGACTCCTAATCTCCCTGTTTATATTATGTTTATTCCAATTCCAATAAAAATTAAATATGCCGCGCCAGGGATGCTTGTTTTATTGTGGCTTATCTCTGTTACAGGAAATATTTCAATAGGAAATACCGCCCATCTTGGAGGATTAATTTCCGGATTAATTTCCGGATTTTATTTAAGAAACAGATATAAAAATAAAGTGAAGGCGCTTAATAAATTTTTTAGATGATAGAAAAGAAAATGGTTTAGTTTAATTTCAGAATTTCTTTTAATATTTCTTTTCCATAGGTAGTTATTTGATAAAATCTTGAAAGTTTTTGACTTGGGTTTAAGCATTTTACCAAGCCTTTTTTTTCAAGTTCAATAATTGCTCTGCTTACAGCATTGAAGTGAAGTTTTGTCTCTTTTTTTAATCTTGAAGGGGTTTTGGGTTTATCTAATAATTTCAAAATATTTTCCCGATGTTTTCCTCTAGCTATAAAACTAAGAACATCCCAATCGTTTTCTTTCATTAATTCAGTAAACAAACAATTATTAAAAGGAAATCCAACTTAAATCCAACAAGTATACAGCAAGATTTTTAAAGTCCAAAATCTAATTTGTTTAATGAGAAACACTTTCTGTATATTTTATAGAAATGAAAGGAGGTAAAAAATGAAAAACAAATTTATTTTAGGATTGGTTTTAGGAATGTTCTTAATTGGATTGGTTAGCGCTGGAATTACCAGCTACGCCATAACTGATTTACAAAAAGGAAAAACTGCATTTGCTGGAGATGTTCAGGTTCAAATAACAGATATTTCTCGTACCGGAGTTGTAAGTGTTCAGGTTACAGATACTCAAACGGGAGCGACAGAGAGAGTTGCCGTAACTGAAGGCAGAACCGCATTAACCAAATTTGGAGAAGTCCAGGTAGGAGCAGTAAGACCTGCTAGTCTTTTTAGAAAAGCAAATGTGGAAAGTATTGTGGTAACTCCGACAGCAGGAGGAGCTGAAGTAACTTCTCAAGATGCAGAAGAGTGTTCTGCAAATTGTCAGGCATTTACAGAAAGATATAAACTTGATGAGGGCGAGACAATCTCAATAGGCAGCGATACAATAATGATAAGTTTTATAGACGAGGATAGTGTTAAATTTGAAGTTAATGGCCAGCCAACAGAATTGTTCTCTAAAAACCAATGGTTTGAATTAAGCAATAGTCAAATTGTAGAAGTTGAGAATATTCGTAAACTTGGAGTTCCTGGAACAACTGGATGGGCAGCTCTTGGTTTAAATGGGTATAAACTTGACGAAGGCGAAACAATTAATTTACAGGGAAATCAAATTAGTATTAATTATATTGATGCTAATAGTGTTAAACTTGAGGTTAATAATCAACTTACGGATTTGTTAAATAAAGGCGGCTGGGTTGAATTAAACAGCGGTCAAATTGCAGTTGTTGAAAAAATTAATAAACTTGAAGTTGGCGGAACAATTGGATATGTTAGAATTGGTTTAGCTTCTTGTTATTTTCCTTATCTTTAATTTTATTTTTTATTCTTTTTTTTATTTCTTTTTATTAATTTAATTAAATCTAACAGCGGGTTTGCGCAATGCTTGTTTCTGTTTTTCATAGGACAATTTTTTCTTTAAAATAATTTTATTTTTTCAAAATAAGTTTTTGAATTTAAATCGCACTGCGCAAACCCGCAAATGTTGGGCGCAATTTTTAGAGACGGACGGGACGGCAGACGGGGGACAAGCACTATAAAAAATTAAACATCAAAATAACCTTCAAAATAATTATAGATTTCTGGTTTTTGTTTTTTTATTTCTAATTGAACTTCTTTTGGTTCATCTATTTTTCCTTTTTCATCAATTCTATGACGAAGATATGCCTTTAGACATTCATCATCTTCTTGTTCAATATAGTGAAAAGGACATAAAGGAATATCTGCTACTTCTGTAACAGCATCCATACTACATTTATTGCATTTTCCAAAATCAATAACATCCAACATGCAATAAAAAAGAGAAAAGGATTAATAAATTTTTCTAAAGAATTATTTATCTTTAAGAAAATCTTTTATTGCGGGATTATCAAGCATCCCAGAACTATATGCTTCTCGAGCAATTTCTGTACGAATATCCATAATTCCGTGTTTAAAATGTTTTTTCTCCCCTGTAGAAAATTCCACATACGGGTCATACTCAATGTACCCTCTTTTTGAGTCTTTAGAGATGTGCAAATTTCCAGTTTTTGCGTCCATAATTTTAAATTTAAAAGTTAAAAAATTCAGTTAATTATCACAAAGATAATAAAAAATAAATTAATAAATTACAAAAAAAATAAAGATTTTCATTTAATTTTATGCCGACACATAGCAAATACATTCAAATTTTTCGCCAACACACAAATATGCAACACTATAAAAATTTGAAAGAATTTGCTTTTGCCTGCGCTCAAAAGACAGATTTGAAAATAAAATTTGCCTGCCCTGTCAAGCACATTTCAATTTTTCGCTAAATCCCGCCCACAAATCCATAAAAATTGAAAAGAGCTTGACCGCCTGCGCTCAAAATTAAGAAGATTAAAGATTTTTGATTTTGGAAAAGTATTTAAGTTTTGAGGAATTTTAAATTTACATGGACAAAGGAATTAAATTGACAGAAAAAGAATTATTAGTGCTTAGAGTTTGTGACGAAGAACCGGGAGATATTGAGAGTATTCAAAGAGAATTAAAGGACAAATTGTCTAAAGAAAAGATAAAAGGAATTCTTGACCGACTTTTAAAATTAAAGTTGGTTTACAAAGACGAAGGTCTTTGGATTATCACTGTTGAAGGTGCAAGGGAATTATCAAACTAAAAATAAGGACCCAAATCCTTGATTTTTCCATCGCCAGTCAATTTAGTAATTTTTAACTTTTGACCGTTTGCTTTATCAATATGTGCTCCTCCATCTTGAAAAACATGCAGGCGGTCGCCAGTTTTCAAATCAATTTCCATTGTCCCGCGACCTTCGTGCGTTATGACTATTTTTCTATCGTTTGACATAATTTTAAGTTTTAAATGGTTAAGAAACTTAGTGAATTATCACAAAGATAATAAAAAATAAATTAACAAATTACAAAAAATAATTAATTTACAAAAAAATTTTTCTAATTAAATTTTTTTATATCTTTGCAGTGGATTGCTTCGGCAATCTGCGTTCTTTAACATAGACGACAAAAAATTGCGTTGCTGATAATTCTCTTGTCTTAAAATCGCTATATTTTAAAGTGTACGGAGAAAAGTTGGAGATGCGCCCTTCGGGGCGTGTAATTTCCTACTGATTTCAATTGTACACAGGTGTTTAGCGATACCGAAGGCAAGTTGAATGAAAGTATGAGGTTCGCGCCCTTTTTTGTTGCCTAAAAATTAACAAAATTAATAAACCTGCCTTTGAACCTCAGGCAACAAAAACAAAAATTATGAAAAAATTAATTACAATTTCAGGAATGTTAATAACAGCATTAACATTTGCGCAGACAACAGTTCAAATTGAACCGCCAACAGATGATGCTTACATTTATGCGGGAAGCCCAAATAATAATTATGGAAGCTCGCCAAATTTAGCGGTAGGATATGCAAGCGGAAGTGAAATGCGGATGTTAATAAAATGGGATTTGAGTTCACTGCCAAGCTGTATTAATATTACTGATGCGCAAATAAGATTATATCAAACAACTACAAATAGCAGTATCACGACAGATATTTACAGAATTAATTGTAGTTGGAACGAGGCATCAGTAACTTGGAATAATCAACCTTGCACTATTGGTTGGTACGGCTCACAAACTTTTTCATCAACCTCTGGCGTTAAATATATTCCTGCAACTGATTTAGTGAATGATTGGTTAACTAACGGCAATAATGGAGTAATGTTTAAAATAAATTTGGGTACGAGTTATCAAATGTTTGATTCAAAAGAAGCAAGCGGGGCAGACCCAAGATTAATAATTACTTACACAACACTAACTCCACCGACAGCAAATATATCGGGAAATAAATAACAGTTAGCCCGTCTATAAACACTCAATATTGTGTTACAGTTACAGATGCAAATGGATGCACAGACCAAACTTGCGCAACTGTTAATGTTACTCCTTCTGTTACTCCGTCAGTATCAATTTCAGCTTCATCAATAACAATCTGCTCGGGTGACAATGTTACATTTACTGCAATTCCAACAAATGGCGGAAGCACTCCGAGTTATCAATGGAAATTAAATAGTGTAAATGTTGGAACTAATAACAATATTTATTCAAATTCATCTTTATCTGACGGTGCTCAAGTATATTGCATAATGACTTCAAATGCAAATTGCGCAAATCCAACAACAGCAACGTCAAATACAATTACGATTAGTGTAACTTCAAATGTGCAAGCAAGTCTAAGCATTTCAGTTTCACCGAGCAGCACTATTTGCGCAGGAGATAATGCAACATTTACGGCAACAAATACAAATTCTGTTCCTTCACCATTTTATCAATGGAAATTAAACAATATCAACGTTGGAACAAACAGCAGTACATATTCAAATTCAAACTTGTTAAATGGAAACCAAATAAAATGTATTTTGTCATCTTCATCATCTTGTGTGGTCGGTTCGCCAGCGACATCAAATATAATTTCAATGACGGTAAATACGTGCACTGGAATTTCGGATTTTGATTTTAATGACAAAATTAAATTTTTCCCAAATCCTGTTAAAGAGAAATTAATTGTTCAGTTTGAAAATTTTAAAAATTTTGAAATAAAATTGTTGAATGTTTTAGGTAAAGAAATTTACAACGAAAAGATTTCAGACGAGAAAACTGAAATTAATTTGTCAGAATATGGTGAAGGAATTTATTTTTTAAGTGTTGAGACAGAGGAAGGAATAACGAGGAGAAAGATTTTTGTTGTTCGTTAGAAGAAAGAAAAAAATTTGAAAAAAGCCCTGAAAGAAAAATCAGGGCTTTTTTATTTGATATATTTGAAAGTTGTTTACATTTGCGACCGAACATATTAAAGTGAATTTCGCATAATAAGTTGAAAATCAACAAATTAACAATAACCTGTTCATAACTTTTAAAAAAAACTCTTACAAAATTAAAATCGTTGTTACATTTGTTTCCAATGACACAAAATCTTAAATACTCTGTTAGGTTAGTGGAGATATGTTTTATGACAGGATTTGCAACAAATTTTACGATTTTTTTATAAACAAAAAAAGAGAAATAGATATGAAAAATAAAACAGGTTTGACCAACAACCTTACAGTGAAGTGTATACCCTCCACTCCAGGTTTACCCACTTCTGGAAAGATAATTGTTGAGGGGCAAGGAGTTTACAAAGAAATTCCAGCAGTCATTTTTACACTTGAACAGTCAAAAGAACTTTCGGCTATAGCAGATAAATATTATGAAAATGTTCTTGATAGAAAAAAGTGAGAACACATAATTTTTTAGACACCTTCTTAGTCCTGAGAATATCTCTCTTGAAGTGAATCAAAAGGTTTTTTTATCTTTTTTCTGAAACGCAGAATATTAATTTAAAAAGAGATGAAACAAACAGTTGGAGATTACTTCTTTTTAATTTTCTCAATAGTTGGGTCACTAGCTTCCATTTTTAGCTATACCGAATACATTGGTCCAAAATTAAATGACCAAGGAATAGCGGGCGTTATTTTTCTTGGGATTTTATGTTTTTTATTTTTTGGATATTCAATTTATTTAGTTATAAAATATAGAAAAAAATCTAAATATCCAGAAATTTTTGAGGACTTAAATCTTGGTTTTTCAGAAATTCATTCTGTGGATAGAAGGAAATATCCCTCTATTGATAATGAAAAACAAAATATTTATAACTCATTAGCGGAATTATGTAACAGTCTTTCCGATTGTTTTACAAAAATCAATGGACACCATATAGGAGTTTGTATAAAATACATAACAGGAGAAACACAGCAACGGCCATTTGTTAAAACCTTGGTAAGAGACAAGAAATCTAAATCCAAAGGAAGAAAAACAGGCGAAGCAGACAAAAAACACTGGATAGATTTAAATTCTGATTTCAATTATATTTATTCTAACTATAACAATGATAACATCGACACTTCTTGTTATTATAAAATTTGGTTACCAAACGCAATGGATTATATAAATACGAATTTACCGAATGATTGGCCCCCTAAAAAAACAATTTGGCCAGTAAATTTAATTATAAGGCAATTACTTTGGCCTCTAAGACATTACCGTTCTACTTTAGTCGTGCCAATTATCCCATTAATTGATGAACAAAAGAAATATGCTCTTCGGGGTTTTTTATGTATTGATAGCCCTAGGAATGTCGCTTTTTATAAAAATACTGATAAAGAAATTCTACGAGGCGTAGCTGACGGTATCTACAAACACATTGATAAATTTCATTATTTAGATACTAAAAGAAAGAAGAAAATCATTTAACTTTGACAAAAAGTTATGAACACATTATAAATTATTGACTAACAACAATAAAACTGACGCCCAACAAGGGCTTTAATGCAAGCGGGGGGCATTGCTAATTTGAAAATTTGAATTTTCTATTATCTTTGTTTTGCGGGACAGGGACGATGTTTTTATTCCCGCCTGCATAAAGCCCCAGAACGTTGGGCGCAATTTTTAGAGACAGGGGACAAATAACAAGTACAAAAGATATAGATGACTATTGAAATCTCCATCGAGACAATTATTTATGGCGGGACAATAATAATGCTTACACTTTCTTTTGCAGCCGTTCTGACAGTTTATTTTCTTCATCGCAGTTTGAGACGGCAGACAGAAAAAAATTCTATATTCATACAAAAAAAGAATTAAATTAAAGAAATTTGGAGATTTGAAAAAGAATAATTTAGCCATACAAAATAAAAATTCCCATAAAACAATATTAAATACCCTCTTAAACAACGAATATAAAATAAATTCTGTTGAAGATGCTATTAAACTACTAAAAATATTAAAAAAAGAAAGAGATAATAATAGTAAACTCCCATTTTTCACATTAAGCAATTCCCAATTACCCCCTTCACTTCCAAAAGGAGATTTAATGCGTGGAGTTTGGTTTAGAGGAGAAGAACGAGTATACAAAAATGCAATTACTCCAACAATATTTAGACAAAGTTTTAGAGAATATAATGAAACCTTAATTGTTAATAATTTATCTGCTATTAATCAAGAGTTAAGGGATTTCAAAGATATAGGGGAAAAACTCTCTTATTTACAACACCATGGAATACCTACAAGATTATTGGATTGGACAAATAATATCCTTGTGGCATTGTATTTTGCTGTTAAAAGCAAAAAAAGACAAAATGGTAAGTTATACCTTCTAAATACGTGCAAATTAAATAATTTTACGAGTTTAAGAAAAGGACAAGAAAATATACATCACATTAACGATTTTGGAGCTATATTCAGATTTAAAATGGCTTATACTGATACAATTCGGGAATGGCTATTGGCGACAGAAAAAGATTTTGGCAAATTTAATTGGGCAGATAAAGAAATAAATACAAATTTTATTTCTCATTTAAAACTTGATATATGTCGCATAAAAGAACGTAAAGATTATAATAAAATAATAAAAATTTTTTGTTCCCCAATTGCCCTGCAACCAAATATAATAGATAAGAGAATGACCTATCAAAACGCCCTTTTTACTCTGCATGGCGGGAAAAAATTAAATTTAAAGGACAGGATACCCCGACAAATGGGATTAAAAGAATTAAATAGAGTAGGAAATTTTTTAATAGAATGCGATATTCAGTACATTAATAAGAAAGCAATATTTAATGATTTATTAAATTTGCAGATTCATGATGGTTCTTTATTTCCTGAATTAGAAAAACAAAAGGAATACGTAAAATATTTAAACTTAAAAAACCATTAATAATAATGGAACACTTAAATTTAATAAAGAACGATTTAAAAGAACTTTCTAATCAGACAAATGGTTTAGAAGGGATTTTTTTATTTGGTTCTTACCTAAATAAACCATTTGACCAAATAAATGATATTGATGTTATCTTTCAGTTTAAGGAAAATTATCCCCATAAAGAATTAAAAAAGTTTAAAACGATTCTTGAATTTAAGGGAGTTGAAAACGTTAAAATAAATGCTTATGGACCTCCTCCATTTAGACCAAAATCCCCAATAAATTCATTAAGTCAGTCAAAATATGACATAGTGCTGATAAATTCAAAAGAACGATTTGATTATTTTACAAGGAAAAATTTTGGAAGAATACAAAGAATAAATTTAGATTAATATGGACAGAAATAAAACTGACGCCCAACAAGGGCTTTAATGCAAGCGGGGGACATTGCTAATTTGAAAATTTGAATTTTCTATTATCTTTGTTTTGCGGGACAGGGACGATGTTTTTATTCCCGCCTGCATAAAGCCCCAGAACGTTAGATTTAATTAAATTATCAAAGGATTTTTAATTTGTCTTCTATTGGGATTTTTTCTTTTTTTATCTTCCCATCCTGCTCTTTCCATATTCTTCAAAATACAAAATTCTGTCTAATTCTATTTTTCTTTTTGGTTTTGTTTTTGCAGTTTCTTTTTCATATCCAATTGGAAAAAATGCTTCAACATTAATTTCTTTTGGAATTTTTAAAATATTTTTTACTTTTTCGTCAACAAAATGTCCAATCCAGCATGTTGCCAAGCCAACTTCTTCCAATTTTAATAAAAAGTTTTGTATTCCTGCTCCTGCCTGTTGTTTTAAATAATTCCCGCCGCGTTCTTCATAAGCATTTAAAGTTATTGAAGGATTTGAGCAAATCACGACTGCATACTGCGCATCTGCAACAAATTCCTGCTCGCTTGCTTTTGAAAGCTGTCGTATTTTTTCTTTATCAGAGACAAGAATAAATTTCAAGCTGCATAAATTTCCAGCCATTGGAGAGTATCTCGCGCTGTCAATTGCTTCAATTATTTTTCTCCAGTCCGGCTTTTTCTTTGAAAACTTTTTTACAGATTTTCGCGATTTGATTGCTTTATCTAATTCCATTCTTTCCTCCTGAATTGGATAATGAAAATTTTTCCTGAATTTGCTTTATCTAATTCCATGATTTAAGGAAGAAAGAAGAGTATAAAAATATTATTGATTATCAAACCCAATAACTCCGCCGCCCAAACATTTTGTTCCCCGATATAAAACAATTGTTATCTTGGATATTTTATGATTTAATTAAATTCTCTACCAAAAATTCTTTTAACAATCTTGGATTTTGTTCGCTTATAAAAAGCAATTCAATCCCAATAAGATACCCTTCTTTGTTATAATCAAGAATAGTATAGTCATCTACTTTTTTGGTTTCAACAATTTCTTCATCTCTTAATTTAATGTAAATTGCGTCTGCATCTGAATCATAGCTTATTTTCATATAGGATAAACAGTAATAACCTTTATATAATTTTCTCTGACATAAACAACTTCAATAGAAAATCCATTAACTTTTTTACTGGCATAATATTTATCTTTTCCTGCTTTTCTGATTTTGTCGGCATATTTTATTGTTTCTTCAATAAGTCTTTTTTCAATTTTACGCTCTTTGATTTGTTTTTCAGCATGCTCTGTAAAAATTATCTTCATAATTAATAAAAGAGAATTGTATTAATAAAACCTTTTAGTTAAAATAAATAACCCCGCCACCTAAACATTTTGCTCCCCTATATAAAACAATTGCCTGTCCTTGAGAAACTCCGGTAATTGCTTTTTTTAAAATAATTTTTAATTTTTTATTTTTATATTCCAGTTTGCTAGACAAAAGCTCTCCAACCTGCCGAATTCTTGAATAAACTTTTATTGCGTCGTTGCCCCGCCCACCAGCGCTTCGCTCCCCCTTCCACCGCCCATTTTCACTTTCCCTAACTTCAGGCCTTGATTGTTTTTGATTTGATAGATTTGTTTCGCAAAATTGTTTACCTGCTCTAATGTAATCTGTTTTTAATTTATCAGCAAAATCAGGATTTATCCAATATGGATTTTTTATAATTATTTCTTTTCTAAAATTTAGTCCATGTCCTTCCGGCGCTGCAATTATTGTATTTGTTTTTGGAATTTTTCTTGCAACATACCATTTTTTTTGGTAGATTTCGGGCTTTTTAATTTCAATTCCAAATCTTGAGCCAATTCTCTGGCCAATTGTATAATAATAAATTCCGTCGTGTTCTCCGATTTTATTTCCATTTGGATCTAAAATAACTCCTTTTTTTGGTTTTATTCTTTTTTTAAGAAATTCTTTTAAATTTATTTTTCCAATAAAACAAATTCCAACTGTCCCTTTTTTATTATAATTTGGAAATTTATTCTTTTTGGCAATTTCCCTGATTTCTTTTTTTGTGTAATTTCCTATTGGAAATAAAATATTTTTTAATTCATTTTGTTTTATTCTATATAAAAAATAAGATTGGTCTTTTAATTCATCTTTTGCCCGAAGCAGTTCATAAATTATTCGCCCCACCCTCCAGCGCTCCGCTCCCCCTTCCCCCGCCCAGCTCTGCTTTCCAGCCTTCTTACTTAATGTAATTTTTTTTATTCTTGCATAATGTCCGGTTGCAATAAAATCGCAGCCAAGCTCTTTTGCTTTTTTAATTAAGAGGGGAAATTTTATTTTATTGTTGCAGTCTATATCTGGATTTGGAGTGATTCCTTTTTGATAATTTTTAAACATAACATCAACAACTTCTTTTTTATATTCTTTTTCAAAATTTAGTGTAATAAATTTAATTCCTAATTTTGCCGCAATTTTCATTGCGATTCTTCTTTCGTCTCTCCAGGCGCATTCGCCGGTTAATTTATTTTTTGTATCGCTCCAATTTATCATGAATGCGCCGATTACTTCATAGCCTTGTTTTTTTAATAAAAGCGCGGCGACACTGCTGTCAACACCACCAGACATTGCTAGGAGAACTTTTGTTTTTTTCATTAATATTTTGAGAATTGTTTAATTTAAAAAATAAACGTCCCAGGCAGGATTTGAACCTGCGACCCCATGGTTTCTTTGTATTCTATTTACCTAACAGCCATGTGCTCTACCGCTGAGCTACCGGGACATTACGCGGAGAGAAACTTATCTCATTTTATATATTTAATTAATACCGAGCGTGATGTCACGCAGGGACATCTTTTAAAAAAAGAGAATTCATATTTAAAAGTTTGTTTATTCCTGCTTTATTTCCTAATCTAAAGAAATAACATAATTCATCCAAAGATTAGCTGAATTTGATTGTTTTTCATAATTTACATCTAAAATTTTTAATTTATTTTCCTTAATAAAATTACTAAATTCTTCTTCAGTCCAAAATTTTCTAAATCTCTTTACTTGTTTAATATAACCCTCTTTCTTGAAAAATCCCTCTTTAGAAAAAAGATGTTTTGTAGTAGAAATAAAAACAAGTCCGTTTGGTTTAAGCATTTTCTTTATTTTGTTTAGTATAAATTTAGCCTCATTCTTTTTAAACAAATGAATAAATGCGTCGCAAATAATTCCATGAAAACTTTTAGACGCCTTTATTTTTTTAAAATCTATTACTTCAAATTTTGCATTTGAAACATTTTTTCCTGCAAATTTTATCATTTCTTTAGAGATATCCAATCCATTTAAGATATATTTTTTATCATCAAAAACTTTTAAATCCGCCCCTACCCCACACCCAATATCTAAAATTTTTATTTTTTCATTTGGAAAACGCTTTTCTAAAAGATGCTTAAAATTTTTTAAAACCCTTGTTTGAATTTTTAAATTTTCATTAAATTTAGCATTATATTCCTGTGCAACTTTATTATAGCTTTCTTCATGAATTTTTCCGATTATCATTTCATTTTAGTTTTTCTTAACTTCCCTCAACCCAAAATCTAAAATAGGCTCGGGGTGACTTCTTTCTAAAAAAGCATAAACATTTGCGTGCTTGGAGCCTTTTATCAGCATAATTATTGCATTTTGCGCGTTCTCTATATTTTCCGGATCTCCTATGATTCCCACTTGATTCCCTTTTATTTCAATATAACAATCTGAAAGCTGCGAGAGCGCCATCAAAGCTCTTCCGCCTTCTCCGACGATTCTGCTTTTTATTCTAACAATATTCTTTCCGCGCATATAATTTTTAATATTTAAAATTTCAAACATTAAATTCTTTTTTTTTATTAATAAGGCCCTTTTAGTGGAGAACCCGAAATTTATTGCGTCTATAACTTTTTCTGCAAGATATTCGTTCTCTGACAAACCATCAATATAAATTCCATCATCTTTATTTGAAATTTTAACATTCAATTCTTTTTCAAGAATGTTTTTTTCTTTTATTATTTTTTTTTGGTTGTCTAAAATTATTTTTTTCATGAAAAAAATAAGAATTATAGAATTAAAAGGTTTTTGATGGGGTTTTTTTTGAATAACTAAATAGCTCGCAACAAGTTGCTCGGATTTATTTATCTTCCATCATAAACAGCTTTTTTAATTATTAATTGTCTTCTTATAAAAGAAGAGAAAGATTATACGTATTTTGATTACAATAATTTTTATAAATTGATTGAGTCCTTTTTTGTTATGGGCAAAGGAAAAGTTTTACAAGATTGGATGGGAAATCTACCCTGGAAACAACAAAGCGTAATTTTGTCTTCTTTAAGAGGACCAGATACTCACAGACCGATTAATGTTAAAAAAGTAACTCGGTGGTTAAGAGAAATTACTCAAAATTGTGCAGACCCTTCTACAGATTATATGAAAAAATTAGAATTACCTCAATTAAATGAATTAAAAGAAGATTTGGAATTTTGCAGCGTACATTATTTTTGTCATCTTTTACATACATTTGAAATTATCGGTTATACTCATCCCGATATAAAAATAAAAAATATTGCAAATAATTACTATTCCGGGTTAGTAGATGCTTTACATCTTAATCCTGAAAATAAAGAACAAATGAATAAAAGATTAGAAGATAAAGTTTAAAATTCTTTTTCTTCGGTTTTTAGAAAGCCGTTTCTTTTCAGCCATTCAATCTGGTTTGAATGATATTTTAAGATGACATCTCCCTTTTCATTATCCAACTCCCAAGGCTCAATAATCACGACGTCATTTGGCCTTAACCAAAGTTTTCTTTTTAATCTCCCCGGAACTCTGCAATTTCTCTCTTTTCCATCAAGGCAATTTACTTTCATTTTATTTCCTCCGTATCTTTGTTCTATAATTCCAATTACTTCTCTGCCTTTTGGAATTGGAGCGCGGGTTATTATTTGCGGCGGCTCTTCCTGATGTTTTGATTTATTTTTGTAATCCATGATATAAGAATAATAAAGTGGTTTATAAAATTTACATTATATTTATGTTTAAGTTGTTTTATAATGAATAAGTATATTTGCTTTTTTTGCCGTATAAAGTGCTTACATATTGTGCTGAATCTGTCAAATTATGCAAAACCTTAAAGAATCCAAACATTTTTCCTGCTAATTCTTTATCTTTTTTATTTAATGATCTTGGCTCGCTTAAAGTTCTATTAAAAACAGCATAGTCATTTATTATCTGTTGGACTCTCAATTCCTCATCTTTTGTCCTATATTGTAAAGCTTCTGACTCAAGGACTAAGTCTATTACTAATAAACTGCTAGTTAGATGTTTTGGAATTGGTAACTCACTTCTTAATCCACTAAGCGCATCACTAAAAAGCTCATTAACTGTTTGAAGAACTCCTTTTGGGAATAGTTCACTTTTTTTTATCTCTCCTTTTAAACAAACTTTTTCCAGAAAATTTACCATAACTGCTGAAGTATATCCTTGTCGCGGGAGTAAATCAACTGGCTCTATATAAGACATAATAAAAAAAGACTCTTAAACTTTTTATATCTTTCTTTGTTTGCATCAATTCCCAGAAAATTAAAGATTTTTATTAAAATTTACATCAACACTAAAACAAACGGCACACCCTGAATTTTTCTTACAGAATCTTCAGAAATTAATCCCGCTTTAATCGCTGCTTGAACAGATTTTTCCCCAGCAATATTAAATGTCGCGTCCTCGCTTTTCATATCAAGAATTATTTGAATGACTTCCTGCTCTGTTTTTTGTTCCCCCATATAAAAACTTTCTTTAATATCTAACTGAAAAATATCTTCTTCAAAACATTTTCCCAATAATTCAGAATCACAAATTGCTACAATATTTCTATATGATTTTATAATATTTACTAACATAAATGAAAATAAAAGCGTTAATACAACCTTTTAATTAGTTAAGTCCGCCCATTCTGCAGACAGTTATTCCGCAATTAGGGCATTTTCCTTTTGCGATTTTTGTGCCTTTTTTTGTCTTGCTCTCTTTTCCGTCTTTCATATCAACCATTTTTTTGCACTTTACGCAATATCCTTTTGTCATTTTTATTTTTAACCTCCATTTATTTAATTAGAGTTTACGCGAATTTCTTATTTATTTTACGTAATCTTGTTTTATAAATCTTATGAACTTCTAAATTTTTGAAAATTCAAATTTGTTAAGATTCAGATAATTTTATTAATTCCATTTTGCACTTAAATCTGTGAAAAAACATTTTGTTTTTTTAGCTTTTGCATTATTTTTTTTGAGTTTAATTAGTTTAGTCAGCGCAGCAAATATAGAAACAAATTATTATATTTATAATGAAAAAGTTTTAGTTAAGCATTATTTTGATTCAGTTTCTGATTTAGAATTGCGATTGCCTAAAGATTTTTCTGCTCTTGAAATAAATTCAGAATATCAATTAGAAGAAGCTGACAATTTTTTTTTAATCAAAATTAATTCAACTGATAATCTTTCTATCAGGTATATTACCCAATCAATGGTTGACAAATCAAAAGACAGATATTCTTTTACTTCTAGAAATTACTTAAATGAAATCCAAAATGTCAGACTAGTTATTCCGGAATCCGCTGTCTTATTAGAAGATGGATTGGTTTTTCCTGAATCAGACTTAATATCAAGTGATGGAAGAAGCATTATTTTAGAATGGAACAATTATAATCAAAAGCAGATTATTGTAGATTATGAATTTTTAAAAAGCAAAAATTTTATTTGGTATTCTATAATCTTGATTATTTTTCTGTTTTTTGTTTTATATCTGATCTTTCAAAGAAAAATTTTTAAAAAGAAAATTGAAAAAATAAAGGAAAAAATTGGGAAAAAAAGATTTAAAGAAATTAAAAAAGAAGTTTTAACTAAAAATTTATTTGAAGATGAGAAAAAAATTGTAGAATATCTTTTAGGAAAGAGAGATAATGAGGCTTGGACAAAAGAAATTCTTAGAGATGTAGGAATAACTAAAGTCAAATTAAGCAGGAAATTAAGGAGCTTGGAGCAGAAAGAAATTATTAAAAAGATTCCGTATGGAAATGAAAATAAAATAAGAATTTTGAAAAAATAGGCAGTTTCATCTTGTTAACGGGAAGTTTCACGAATGTATTAAATAGTTTTTATGTCTAAGATTATTATGAAAAAAACAATTCCTGTTTCACAGGATTTAATAGATAAGTATAAGGAAATTAAAAATTTCCAATCACTTGTCAAACGGCAAACAAAATGTTTGCCAAATGAAAGGAGGTCAAATAAAATAAAAATGAAAACAAAAATAATGTCAGTATTTTTAATGTCCGTGTTAATGTTATCTGTAATGGGAACTTTTGTTTTAGCTCATGAAGATGATGCTTCTGCTGATGCAGGTCTCTCAACTGCGGAAATTGCTTCTGCTGTTGCTGATGATAATGTAGAAACTTCTTCAGGAATCTTTGGAGACAAAGTAAGAGCTGTTTTCGCAAGAAATTCAGAAAAAAGAGCGGAAATCAAAACAAAAATTGCCGCTAAAAAAATGCATAAACTTAAAGAAACAGCAAAAGAGCATCCTGAAAAAGCAAAAGAGCTTGCAGAAGAATATAAAAATGCATTAGACAGCGCTTCTGAAGATTTTAATGAAATTGCTGTTGACGGAGACAAAGAAGAAGTTATTCATGCTTTAAAACAAACTGTTGTTATGAAATACAGACTTGAAAGCCATCAAGCCAAATCTGCAGAAGTTCATGCAGTAATTTTAGCAAGACAATCTGAAAAAATGAATGAAGAGCAATTGGCTCATTTAACAGAAGTTTTTGGAAATATAAATGAAAAAGTAAGTCAAAAAATTTCTGAGATTGAAGCGCTTCAGGAAAATTTAATTGCCAGACTTCTTGTTATTGCTCCAGAATTAACTGAAGAGCAAATCAGAGTAAAATTAGAAACTTTTGAAAATTCTTTAGATGAAAAAAGACAGCTAAGAGCAGAAGAATTTAAAAGCAAAATTGAAGCAGAGTTAAAAGAAGATGGGGAGCTTATACAGAAATTTGAATTAAAAACTGCCGATGGAGAAATTAGAACAGAAATAAAAATTGAATCTGGTTCAGATGATGGTGGAGTTATAGCTTTGAATTAATTATTTAAAAAATTTTATTTTTTTCCTAAAGCCGGGAACTTTGTTCCTGGACTTTTTTATTTTTTATTGATTTATTTTCTGCTCTGTTGAAAATCTCTTTTTTGTTTCTGTTTTGAATTCAAATTCCCGCTAAAGCTTGCCTAAAGGCAAGCACCCGCCCCTAATTATTTGATAGCCGAGCCAAAAAAAAGTTACGAATTCAAAACCTTTTCAATAGAAAAGATTTATTAATGTTTTTTCCTTCTATTAATTTATAATTGAGGTGAAAAATGCCGGAATACAAAAAACCAGATGTAAAAGATATTCTTAGAAAATATGGGGCAAAAATTGAGGGGAAAGTAGGTTCCGAGCCTGCCGTGGCCGGAGGATATACTTCCGCTTATGCTTCTTTTAAACAGGAAATGGCGCCTGAACTTTCCAAATATGAAAAATGGTGCAAAAGTTTGGGCAATATAATAAAATTAAAAGTTTCTGAAAAAGATTCTGTCAAAATAAAAAAACAACTTGATATTGCTCATTTAGACATTGAGCCCTGGCAGGCTCTTGGTTTGGGAGTAATGGTTTTTATTGCAATTTTCTTTTTTGGGTTGTTATTTTCTACAGCTAATTTGTTAATCACCGGAAATTTTCCGTTTTTGTTTTTTATTTTAACAATTTTTGCCGCAGTATTTTTATTTTATTATATCAACGGCTATCCTCAAAGACTGGCAAATAAATGGAGACTAAAAGCAAGTTCGCAGATGGTTCCTGCAATACTTTATGTAGTAGTATATATGAGGCACACTTCTAATCTGGAAAAAGCGATTGATTTTGCTTCAAAAAATCTACAGTATCCTCTTTCACTGGATTTTAAAAAAATATTTTATAATGTGGAAATTGGGAAGTTTTCAACTATTAAAGAGAGCCTGGATAATTATCTTGAAAGCTGGAGAGATTATTCTGTTGAATTTGTAGAATCATTTCATTTAATTGAGAGCAGTTTATTTGAGCCTGATGAAGCAAGAAGAATTCAGACTTTAGAAAAATCTCTGCAGGTTGTTCTCGACGGAATTTATGATAAAATGCTTAAATTCAGCCACGAGGTCAGCGCTCCTTTGACAAATGTTTATATGCTTGCAGTTATGCTTCCTGTTTTGGGAATTGCTTTAATTCCTCTGGCCTCTGCGATGGTTGGAGGATTGATAAAAGCATCTCATGTTTTTATTCTTTACAATTTATTAATTCCTTTTATTGCATTTTTTATGCTGGATAAAATTATGCTGATGCGTCCGGGGGGCCACGGAGAATCTAAATTATTAGAAAAAAATCCTTTATATTCGGAATATACAGATAAAAGCCATTACACTAAAGCTTTTTTAATTTGTCTGCCTTTGTTTATTATTGGTCTGTTTCCTTTATTAGTTCAGATAGGAATTATTCCTGATTTTACTTTCGGTCAGATTGGCTTGGGATTCTTCGGAGAAAATGTGAATTTTTTTGATTTTAAAGACGGAAAAGGACCCTTTGGCATCGGAGCTTTATTCTTGGGAATGTTTATTCCGTTGAGTGTTGCATTATTTTTTTCAATTTCTTACCGCGCAAAAACAAAAAACTTAATTAAAGAAAGAGATAAAACAGTTCAATTAGAAAACGAGTTTAATAATTCTTTATTTCAATTAGGAAACAGGCTCGGCAATGGCATGCCCCCTGAACTTGCATTTGGAAGAGTTGCAGAATCTTCAAGAGGGCTTGTAACTGAAGATTTTTTTAAAAAAGTCAACTACAATATTAAACAGGGAGGAATGGATGTTGATAAAGCAATTTTTAATCCACGCACCGGAGCTTTAATTTATTATCCTTCTGAGCTAATTGCAACAAGCATGAAAATTTTAATTGAATCAAGCAAAAAAGGTTTGAAGATTGCGGCAATTGCTTTAATGAGCATTTCAGAATATGTTAAAAATATTGGGAAAATCACGCAAAGATTAAAAGATTTGCTTGCAGAAAATATTTCAAGCATGAAAAGCAATATGACTTTCTTGGCGCCGCTGCTTTCCGGAATTGTCGTCGGGTTGGCGGCAATGATTACCTCTATCTTAAATCAGTTAAATCTCGCGCAATTAGAAGGGGGCGCAGAACTTGGAGGAGTAAGCAATTTAACTAATATTTTTGATTTAACGCAGGTCATTCCTCCTTATTATTTGCAAATTGCAATCGGAATTTATTTAATTCAAATAATTTTTATTTTAACCGGAACTTTAGTTACAATTGATTCCGGAGATGATAAATTGCAGAGAACAAATAAAATCGCAAATAATTTAAGCAAAGGAATTGGATTGTTTTTTATTACCGCACTGATTTCAACGTTTATATTATTTGTATTAAGTTCTGTTGTGTTGAGCGGAGTTGGATAGTTAATCAATCACAAATCATTCAACAACCTTCAGCCCGCTAATGCTCATCTCGTTAATTTTTCTTTGATATTTCTTTTTCCAATCTTCAATAAATTTTTTTAAAGTAAAATTAATCTTTTCATGCGCATAAATTTTATTTGATTTGTAAAAAGTTTTTTTATGCAGTTTCTTAAATTTTTTTATGTTATTTTTGTCCTTAATGAAAGGACCTTCAATGATAATTTCCTTTTTCTTTCTTGCAGAAAAAAAACATTCAGCGCAATTTCCTTGATTATAATCAAATCCTTTATTTTTTATTTCGTAAAATCTTTTAATTTCATTTTCCAGATGGTTATAAAATTTTAATAATTTGCTTCCTGCAACAGCACCGGCAGGTTTTTGAGTTTTTAATCCAAGCAAAATAAATTCATTTTTTTTATTTAAAGCTTCTTTTTTTATTTTTTCTAAATCAATTTTCTTCATCTCAAAATCTTTTATTGAGGGATTTTTCAAGAATTTTTTTGATGCCTGTCTGAATCTCTTAAAAGTCTCTTCTGACAAGGCAGCGAGGGCGTTTCTTTGTTTATAAGTCGGATCAATAAGAATTATTGGAGAGCCTAGTTTAGAGCTATTCATATCCAACAAAACATCATTTTTATTTTTGTAATATTTTTCTATGTCTATGATTATTTTGCCCTGATTGTGTCTTGCAATAGCCTTTATGAAGTTTAAAAAACTTTTATAATAATAAATCAATAACTCAAGAGAATATCCGGAAAATCCATTTATATAAGATTCAGCGCCGTAAGTTTTTGCTGCATAGCAAAATGCTTTTGCAATTTTAATTTCGTCCAGAATTTTTGGGTTTTTTATTTTTTTATTAATATACTTAACATGTGAATAAGACAAATCAGTAATGTTTTCCGCTTTTTTAGGATTATTGACTTTTATTACAGGAATTACTTCAATAAAAAAGTTTTGTGAACTTTTAATCTGAAAATAATCTCTTGAACCGTGGATTATTGAAATATTTTTTATTTCATTAAATAATTTTCCAGTTAATTCAGAAATATTTTCTTTTTTATATTTTTCATCAAATCTTATAAAAATATCAATATCGTAGCTGTCTTTTTTAATCATTGTCTTTTTTGCAAAACTTCCGCCTTCAAAAATAACAGCGTCTAATTTATGCCTCTTTATTTGTTTTTCAACTTTTTCTTTGAACTGGCTTAATGATTTCTTAATTTTTTTTAAATCTTCTTTTGACGGCTCTACTCTTGCCAGAACTTCTTTTAAAATATCATCAACTTTTTTGCTCATAAATAAAATAAAGAAGAGAGATTTATAAAGATATCAAAAATTTTTTACTTTTTAGGTTTTTTAATTTCCCTCATTCCTTTCACACTATTTTTCAGCGTAGTTGCCAAATCAATAAGATATTTTCCTTCTTCAATTTTATATATTAACGGCCTTTTTTTATTAAATAAATTTACAACATCAATTTCAAATTTTCCTGAACCGACTGCTCTTATTGATTCAAGGTCAAGGATTACAGGCGTTTCTTCGTCTGTTATTCCAACCATTTCTCTTATATCAAATTCCACAGCTTCTTTTTCATCTTCAGGAAGTTCAAGAAGAGCGGTGTTTTTTATTTTTTCAAATTGTTCCTGCTTAATATAAAAAAAGAATTTTCCTTTGCAGTTCTCGCATCCATTTAATAATTCTTCGCTTCCGGCAGGAATAATTCTTGAGCATTTTACGCACTGATGAGGGATTTTAGGTTACCTCCAATTTTATTTTATTAATTTGTAAATTATGGGTTGTCGTAGGCATAGAGAATAAAATAAATTAAGGTATAAATATGTTTTTGTTTTAAAATTGGTGATCAGGTAAGTTTTGAACTAATTACACTTTTTTTAAATATTAAAATAGCTCGTTGCAAGGCAACTCGAATTTAGAAAAGATTTTATGCATAACAGATGATTTTTAACAATTTCCTGAACTTTACTGTGATGACGATTTTCCTAATTTCTGCGGAGCCGAGAGTTTTGGGAAGCGGCAAACATTTTAAATCAATAACGACTTCATAAAGCTCGAGCAGGCATTTTAATATAATATTTTTATTGTAATTTTTGCATTCAATCTTTTATTTTCCAGAACAAAACATACAAACTTTTTCAACAAAACCTATTTTAAAATTTTATTTTTTCTTCTAAAAAACCAAAAAGAATAAATTCCAATTATCGCGATTATAGTTAAAATAATTCCGTATTTATTTTCCAAAGGAAGTTTTGTTTTTGATGAACAGAGGATTGATACAGGAGATTTATCTTCGCATCC
>JACOWL010000007.1 GCA_016176815.1 Candidatus Pacearchaeota archaeon | reverse complement strand
ATTTCCTATTTGCGCAGAACTATTTCCAATTTGGTAATATATTTTTGCAGATGGAAATAATTCTGATGCTTTTTTAAAATATTTAATTGCCTTTTTATGGCCGGCATATGATACGGGGAATTCGTTTTTCATGCTTTCTGCTATTCCAAGAGTGAGGTATGCGCTTTGAGAGTTTGAATCTAATTTAATTGCTTCAGCGCAATATTCAATTGCTTTTTTTCTCCAATTATCATTTTCTTCATTATCTTGATTTTTCATATTTTTTTTCAGGCAAATGCCAGCTGTTTGCGTATATACCACCGAGAGAAGCTCTTTTTCATTTAAATTTTTAAAATGAATCCTTTTTTCTAAAGACTCTTTTTTCAGAGTAAACTCATTAATATAATAAGCATCCGAATATTTTCCATTTTGGCTTTCCTGGATTTCTCCCGTCGTTGTTTCAATATTTATATCTCCTTCATTAAGCGGGTTATTGGGATTTAATGCATCGTGTTTTTTGTCAGGATTATACTGTATGAATAAATGTTCGCCCAAATCAACTATTTCAAAAGGGATTTGATGCGCATTTCCGATTGCCAGATAAATTAAAGAATTTCTGTAGCATTCTTCATCTATTTTTTTAATTCCTTTTGCACCATTTATTTCTGAATAAATTTTTTTGCTTATTTTTTTTAAATCTTCTTCATCATAAAATTCTTTTTTTTCTCCAAAGGAGACCCCCAAGGGGCCAATATAATTTTTTGAATTATAAATCAGAGAGTCCAAAGTTTCAGCGGTTAGAAAAGAATTATTCTTATTATTTATGCCGTTTTCAATTTGAATGATTTTATATGCAATTTCAGTGTTTTTTTCTCCAGAGGAAACCCCTTCTGGGCTTAATTTAGAATTATCGGAGCAGGAAAATAGGAGCGATCCCATCACTGAAATTCCAATAATTTCTGTTTTTAATTTTTGAATAAGGTTTTTTCTATTCATTAAGTTAAATATAAAGCGAAGTATATAAATATTTCTTTTAATGTAATTGTATATAAATATTTCTTTTAATGTAATTTTTAAATGACTACTAATTTTTATTTCAGATTTTAAATTAAGCCAAAAATAAATTTAGTCAGAATAAATCCTCGTCACAAAAATTCCATCACTTGTTAATTTGAGGTACTCTTTAAAATTTGATTCAGTTACTTTGTTTGCCGGATTTGCATGCAAAAATAAATTATTTTTTTTATCAGAATAAATTCCTGTGTGCCATGGCCAGTATTTTATTCCATTAATTTCAGATAAAGGTTTGTCTTCAATTTTGCCTCTGCTTAATAAATAAATTATGTCTCCTTCCTCTAATTTTGAAAAATCAATATTCTTTGTTAAAATTCCATCTAATCCTTTGACTGGTTTTCCTAATTGTTCTTTTTTTACTATCTCGCTTGGATTAACGCTGATTTCTGTCCATTTTTTTTCATAAGTTTTTGAATATGCTAGAAATATTAAGCCAAGACAATCCAGGCCGGGATTTTCTTTAGTAAGTCTGCCCCCCCATTGATATTCTTTTCCGATGTATTTTTTTGCATTTTCCACAAATTCTTTTCTTTTTGGAATAATTTTTTCTTCCTGTTTTTTTATTGAATCATTAATTAAATAATTTATTGTTTTATTTTCTAAATTTTCTTTTTTTGAAAAGTTTGGATTTTGATAGCTCAAAGAAAGACTTGTCAATAAAGCTAATCCGGATATTCCCAAAATAAATTCTTTTCTTGATCCAACCATACATTTGCATCATCAAAGTTTATTTATAAGAGTTTTGTATTTCATCGTCTATAAATGATTACTGATTTGGAGTGAATTTTAATCGGACAAAAATGGGGCTGCGCGGATTTGAACCGCGGTCGCGAGGTCCCAAACCTCGAATACTGCCAGGCTATACTACAGCCCCATAGTATTTAATGAATTTTAAAAGATTAATAAAGTTTGTGATGAAAATTTATTAAATTTAAAACGAATAATCGGCTCTGTTGAAAATCTTTTTTTTGTTTCTGTTTTGAATCCAAATTCCCGCTAAAGCTTGCCTAAAGGCAAGCACCCTACTCCCGTCTGCTCTCGGATTTTTCAAGTTTACTTTCAGGATTTAATCTCGTGCAAACGCTCGCCCCTAATTATTTGACAGCCGAGCCAAAAAAAGTTACGAATTCCACCACAAGGAGGGTGGCGAGACAAAACATTTTCAACAGAGCCCAAATAATCCAAACATTTTAAAAACCTTCTTTATAACCTAATAATATCCAACATGGTAAAATTAAAAAAAATAAAATCAGCAGGAAGATTTGGAGCAAGATATGGAAAGACTCCGAAGGCAAGACTTGTTAAAGTTGAAGAAAAACAAAGAAAAAAACAGCGATGTCCTTTTTGCAAAAAATTAGGCGTTAAAAGAAGCTCTAAAGGAATCTGGAAATGCTTTAAATGCAATAAAAAATTTGCATCAGGGGTATTTTATTTAGAGCAATAAGATTAAAAAAGCAATTAAATTAAATAAATAAGATAAATACTAAAATGGTTACATATAAATGTTTTAAATGCAAAAGCAAATTAAAAGACGAAGAGCTTAAAAAAAGATTTGTCTGTCCAGCCTGCGGAAGCAAGATTTTTTACAAGCCGAGGACAAAAGTAAAGAAAGTAAAAGCCGAGTGATTTCGTGGTAGGCAGTAATTAAAATAAAAGTAAATAAGCCGTGCGGGGTCACGAGTAGAGTGATTTCGCGAGAGAAAAATGACAATTTTAAAACAAATTAAAAAAATTACGGGCGGGGTCACGAGTAGAGTGAGTTTATTCTTAAAATAAAAATGTCTCAAACTAAAACATCAGACGATAAAACTAAAAATATTCAGGAAGCGCAATTTTTGGAACAGAATATTCAAAATCTTTTTTTTCAAAAACAGGCTTTTCAAATGGAGCTGACAGAGACACATTCCGCCTTAAGAGAAATAGAAAATTCAAAGGAAGACGCGTATAAACTAATTGGTCAGCTGATGATTAAAGTTTCGAAATCTAAAATAATAGATGAACTTTCTGAAAAAGATAAACTTTTAAATTTAAGAATCAAGAATCTTGAAAAACAGGAAAAATCTTTTTCTGAAAAACTTGAACAGCTTCGGGAAAAAATATTAGGCAAATAGTATATATCTTAAACCCGAAATATTTATAAATCAAACCAAACATAATTTAATATGGTTATAGACAGAATAAAAAGAGTTTTTTCAAGCGCCCTTGGAGAATCCGGAGCGGACGAATATCTTGAGATTGATTTAGAGCAGGAAGGCGACAAGCAGGGCAAAATTCTCGTAAAATTATTCACATTAAATCAGTATGAAGATGTAAATGTTATTTTAAATGCTTTAAGAGACGGATACACTATCGTAATTGTTGATTTCAGAGTTTTAAAACAAAAAGACCCGGTTGAATTAAAGAGGGCTGTATCAAAAATAAAAAAAACAATTGACGCTCTTGGAGGCAGTATTGCAGGACATGAAAATCTTATTGTTGCAACGCCTTCTTTCGCAAGAATCCATAAAGAGCTTCCTCCAGCAAAGCCCGCTAAAAGCAAGTTTGATGATTACTAAGTAGATTTGATGATTTCTGATGGGGATTAATTTTTGTTTTATTGAAGAGATATTTCAGCAATATTTAATTTAACCTTTAATAATTTTTTATTGCGGTAACTTTTCTTTTTCTATTTATCATATTTTTATTTTTTTAAATGTTGAAATAGCTCCTCGCTTTGCTCGTTGGATTTGGAAAAGATTTTACGCGTACAGCTTTTTATATCTTGGATTTAATTGTTTTAATGGATGAATCTCTTTCAAAGTTTTTTAGGCAGTAACAATCTTCTGGGCGTAGAAATCTGACAAAGTCGATTTCGGAGCAAACTAATTCTGCGAGTGAAACGAGCAGGTATTTTAAACCTTCGCAATACTAAACACCGTCTTCAAAGCTACAATTATCGTCGCAGGAATAAATAATATTAATAAAGCCCCAAAAATAGAAGAAACGACATCTCCGAGCCCGAGGCCAATTAAAGATCCTGATACGCTTTCTTTTCCAAACTTGCTCACTATTACTAATACAGCTCCGGCAATAAGAAAAGTATGATTTTCTTCTCCTTCTACCTTTATGAAACTTCCAACAACTATTCCTATAAGAACTAAAAGCCCGTAAATTTGCTTGCTATACGTAACTAAATAAGGAATT
>JACOWL010000006.1 GCA_016176815.1 Candidatus Pacearchaeota archaeon | reverse complement strand
CAACAAAAAAATTTCTCTATTTGAGGGAAAAATACCTTAAAAATAATCCGCATTTATCTAAAAAAAGCTAACCAAAACCTTAAAAATTAAATTTATCTTGTTAGATTATTAAGGTCCGTTAGTCCAATGGCAGAACAGCTCGTTTACACCGAGCAAACACAAGTTCGATTCTTGTACGGACCATTCTTTTAAAATAGAAAAGATTAAAAACCGCAGTTAATTATTATATTAATCAAATCCCCGGTATGGCCTTCGGGTAATGCCGGGCTTATTTATTTTTATGGAAAAGAGAAAAGCAATTGTCTTTATTGACGGAAGCAATTTTTATCATAATTCTAAATCATTAGTTAATAAACCTTCTAAAATAGATTTCAAAAGTCTATCAAGATTTATCTGTGATAATTTTAAATTAGAACTAAAAGAAATTAGGTATTACAATGCAGTTCCAGATATTTCTGACGACGAAACTACATACTATAAGCACATGGGATTTTTAGACGGATTAAAAAAACAAGGAATAATTGTTGAAGAAAGAAAACTTAAGAAAATAAAAGAATTGAAAATAAAAATAGAAAAAGGAATTGATGTTATGATTGCTTCTGAGATGATTAGAAAAACCTTAGTAGAAAAAAAATGTGAAGTTTGCATACTAATTTCTGGTGATGCTGATTTTATTCCAGCAATGCAAATAATCAAAGATGCAGGATATGAAGTAATTGTTTGCTGTCCAAGATATGGGTTTTCTAATGAGTTGAGACAAGGCAAATTTAGATAAAAATGTTTATAGATATTCACTCTCACTTGGATTTATGCAAAAATATTGATGTCCTTATTGAAAACTCAAAAAGACAAAATGTAAAAATTTTAACGGCTGGAACAGATCCAAAATCCAACAGAAAAATCTTGGAATTAAAAAAGAGATTTCCCAATATAGAAATTGCCTGGGGGATATATCCAACCGAAGCATTAAAATTATCTAATTTAGAAATTGATAAAGAAATTGAATTTATTAAAAAAAATAAATATAATATGCTCGGGATTGGAGAAGTTGGTATTGATTTGAAGGAAAATTCAGAAGAAACCTTAGAAAAACAAAAAGAAAATTTAAAGAAATTTGTAAATTTAGCTAAAGAATTGAACATCCCCGTTGTTATTCATTCAAGATACGCAGAAAAACAAACAATAGATTTTTTGGAAAGTTTTAATTATAATAAAATAATTATGCACTGCTTTAGCGGAAATATGAAGTTAGTAAATAGAATTATAAATAATAAATGGTTTCTTTCAATTCCCGCAAATGTAAAACATTCAGAGCATTTCCAAAAAATAATTGAAATAACTCCGATTAAACAATTATTCTGCGAAACAGATTCTCCGTTTCTGCATCCCGACAAACTCAGAGATAATGAACCGGCAAATGTAATTGAAAGCTATAAAAAAATATCGGAAATAAAGAATTTGTCTTTAGCTGAAGTTGAAAAAATAATTGAAGAAAATTATAATCGAATTTTTATGAAAAAAAGATGAATAATAAAATATAGAGCAAAGGAACGACCCCAAACATAGTAAATTCTGTTGCCCTGTGAATTTGCATTACTAACTTGTCTTTTTTTCTTTCATATAATTCTAGTAAGAATACATTAAATGTAAAACTAAGCAATATTATAAAATAAGTTAAAACCATAAATTTATCAATAAAAGTCAGATATCCGACGGGCGGAATTTGATTCCCTAAAGAAATGTGAAACATTACTGATGCAACTAATGCAGAACCGACCATTGCTAATCTTGTAGTTATTTTATCAGGATCAAGAATAAAACTTGAAAGCATTACTAATATAATAAAAATTATTGGTAGAAAAGTTTTGAAAATTGCATTAATTTTAATTCTTGAAATAGGCATGGTGAAAACATATTGTGAATAACTTTCATTATATATTTCATAGCTATGGATTTGCGCTTCAGATTTCCAATCTTCAAGATTCCAGCCGGTAAAAGTTACAGAATCATCAATTCCGCTTGCTTCTAAATCCGGAACATATTCTAATTCTTCAATTGTTTTTTTCTTATCCTCTATTATAATTTGAATGTTTTGCTGGTCAAATGGAAATTTTTTTAAATCAACCTGGCCGTTTAAATTTGCTTGTATTCTGTAAAACTTCTCAGATGGTCTATCAATAATTTTATCAACTGAAGAAGCCCTGCCATTCATAAATTCAAAATCCTGTTTTGGGCAGACATTCTCGCATTTCAAAGACAAATAAAAATCTGCGGTAAATGCTCCCGTTGAAATATCAAATTTTCCTAAATTTAAAACATAAACCCCAACTTTTATCTGATTTTCAGAATTTAAATTTGCTGTTTGGTTTTCTGCTTCAGGTTTTGATAGAATTATTACCTCATTAGTCAAATTATCCGCAAAAACTATAGGAGCAAGAATTAATATGATTAAAATAACCGGAAATAATTTTTTCATATTTTTTTATTATGCTCTTTATTTTTAAGTTTTATTATGCTGTAAAATAATTGTCTTATTCTAAATAATAAATTTTTAAATAACATTTATTTATTATTTAAGAAGAAGCGTGAGTAGTTCAGCGGTAGAACGCCTCGTTGCCAATGTAAGGAACCAAGGTTCCTTGACAATCAACCTCCTTTTGGAGAAAAAAAGCAAACACGAGGTAACCCGAGTTCGAATCTCGGCTCGCGCATCAGAACTCGGGGAACCCGATTTCGAATCCGAGAGTTTTGCTTTTGGCTATTTTTAGTTTCATTTCAAAAGTAAAGCTCGAGTTCGGCTCGCGCATTCAAAAAAATATATTTATTAATTCAAAAACAAAAATATATTTTGGAACGAGGTTCCTTATTTATTTCGAATCTTAAAAAGCAGATTGGTCGGAAATGGGGCGCTTTCAAAACAAAGAAAAGTTTTAATAAACCGCGATTTGAATAAATTTATAAACAAAAAAAACCTTTAATTTCTATGGTAAAAAAGGCGGTAAAAAATCAAGAAGTTTCTAAAGTCAGTTCTAACAAAGGACTTGTAGAAAATTTTGTATCTCTTCAGAAAGTAATGACTAATTTGTCTGTTAGATTTGATGAACTTTCAAACCAAATTTCAAAACTTTTGGAATTATTTGAATTGTCTGCAGCAGCGTTGGCAAAAAAAGACATTAATTTTACAAAACCAATGGATGAAGATAAAATTATAAACAAACTAAATAATATTTTAGAGCAAAACAAAATAATTGCAAGAGGTATGGCTTTAATGGGTGAAGGCAGAGAACCTGAAAAAATAATTCAACCGGCAATGCCCCAATTTAGACAATCTCCAGCTCCTTCTCCGATAACAAAAGGGGAAGAAAGATACCAGAAATCTCCATTTAAAGGATTTTAAAATGTTAGAAAATTCTTCAGTTGAATTAAAAACGCTTGTTCTCTTGGATTTTACGAAAAGATTAATTATTTCAAAGAACCCGATGGAATTTTTAGTCAGACAAGAATTACCGAAGACAAAAAGAGATGAATTTGCAGAGAAAATAAATAAAAAAATTCCTGAAGAAATTAAAGCCGGAACTTTTTTTCAACCGCCAACAAAATCTTTTGAGATTTCAAGACAAAAGTCCCAGCCAATTTTAAAAATTCCAGAAACAAAGTTGCCGCCGCAATTTGCATATTTGCGTCCTTATGCAACAAATGAAATTGATTTAAATTTGGGGGGGTTAAATCCTTTTTTGACTGATCCTGCAGTGAATGTAATAGAATCAAATGGTCCAGACAAGGCGGTTCTTGTTAAAGGCAGAATGGGGGCAAAGCCCACAAATATAATTTTGTCTGAACAGGAAATAAATCAGATTATTCAGATTTTTTCCAAGAAATCAAAAATTCCGGCGGGAGAAGGATTTACAAAAATTGTTTTAGGTAATTATGTTTTATCTGCAATTGTTTCAAAAGAAACCGGCTCAAAATTTATTATTACAAAACTTCCCCCCGCAGCAAGGATTTTTTAAATTAACTCATGCTTAAACACACTTTTTTAAACTTCTATTTCTTTATTTATTCAAGGGGCTGAAATGAAGAATAAAAAGATTTTAATTGGAATTGTTGCTGTCGTCGTTATTATTCTCACTATTATTTTTATTTCAAATTCAAAGAATAACTTTCAAAATGAAATTGCTGATGAAATTCCGTCACAAAATCAGCAAGCGCAGGAAGAAAATGATTTAGCTTTTAATCTTCCTCCAGATCAAGATTCAGTTGGTTGGACACAAACCACTGGACCGCTTGGCGGGACTGTAATTCGTATGATTCCCCATGAAAATACAATCTGGGCATCACTTTATTCTGGGGGAATTTATGAACTTCAGTTAGATGATTCTTGGAAACAAATTGCAATTGGACGAGGAATTCCAGAAAACAGAGCATTTGATATTGTGGCTGACTCCAGCGACGTAAATATTGCATATGTTCCTGAAATGATTGCCGGCTTAGCAAGAACAAATAATAAAGGAAGTAGTTGGCAGGGTTTGAGGGATTATGTAACAAGAGATATTGAAGCGGATATTTTTCACTCACACACTCTTGCTCTTGATCCGGAAAATCCAAAAATATTGTATGTGCCGGGATTTACTAACGATGAAAATAGCATTCTTATTGTTTCTATAGATGGAGGAGAACGTTGGGAGAAACGCTTTGTTTTTGATAAATATTATGATTTTAATCACATTTATTTTTATAATTCAAAAATGTATATTGCCACTCATAAGGATGGTGTTTTAGTTTCATCAGACAAAGGAAAAAGTTGGGAGCAATTCAATGACGGTCTTGAAAACTTAAAGACTGCCCGGTTTGTGAATTTTAAAAATACTCTTTATTTGCTTGGCGCTGAATTGCAATTTAATGCCCGTATGGGAGGGGAGTTGTATAAACTTTCTTCAAATGAATTATCATGGGAGAAAGTAGACGGACTTGAACAGGTTACTGGAATTGGAGCTGATGAAAATTATTTTTATGCAGCGACATGGAATCCTGATCCAAAAATCTGGATATCAAATGATGGTAATTTATTTAGTGAAACAGCATCAGAGAATCTTCCTCCGGCATGGATTGGAGAGGTTGTAAGTTTTGATTCAAAAATATATGTTGGTATAGGGGGCAATGGAATTTATGTTTCTTCCGATAATGGAAATACATTTGAGGAATTAAATCAAGGTCTTATTTCAATAGCGACACGCGAAGTGTACGTCAATCCTCTTGATGAAAATGAAATATACGTCGGAACATGGGATAGGCAAGGTTTTTATTGGTCAAAAAATGGCGGTAAAGGATATAAGCGTCTCGCAACAGACCTAAATGTTTTCACTCTTCTGCCTGATCCCCATAATTTCTCAATAGTGTATCTTGGTGGCGATGGATTTTTTAAAGGAACACTAGGTGAAAAAAGCAGCGCGTTTATTCAAAAAAATAAGCCGGAAAGCATGACGTCTGCGTCTGCTATCAAATCCATAGCAGTTGATCCAAAAAATTCTGATCATATTCTTATAGGAATTGGAGACGAACTAGGTGAAACTCCGTCTGGCAAGGGACTTTGGGAATCGTATAATCAAGGAGAAACTTGGACTAGAGCAACCGGAATCGGAAATTTTGCAGTATATTCCATTATTTTTAATCCTGACAATCCAAGCATAGTATATGCATCAGCGTTGGGAGAAGGAGTTTTTAAAAGCAGCGACGGAGGCAGACATTTTAATTCATTAGGTGATGAGAGATTCAAATACACTTATCGTCTTGCCATGTCTTCCTCAGATCCAGAGATTATTGTTGCATCTTCCAATGTTTTTTTTGGGCAGCTTTCTTTAGAGGAACAACTATCAGGAAAATACGGAGGAATTTTTCAAAGCAAAGACGGCGGTGAAACCTGGACAGAACTTACTGCCGGTGTTCGTAATTATGGAGATGATCAGCCTGAAAATTTTATTGGATGGCTATATAATTTTGGCCATATGCCAAACTACGAGATGGTTTTGATTGATCCTAAAGACGCTAATCATTTAATTGTCGGTCATCATGCAGAGAACGTCGTAGAAACTATTGATGGCGGAGCAACATGGAAAAAAGCTGGAGCAGAGGAAATGGTGCCGGGCGGAATCCACAATTATGCTTATTGCTTAGGAAGCTCGTCAGATTTTAAAAAATTTTATGCCTGCACTTGCGGACGCGGAATGTTTAGCGGGATTTTATGCCTGCACTTGCGGACGCGGAATGTTTAGCGGGACGATAAATCAAAATGGATATATCTCTAAAAGTTTAACTGGCGATGCAGTTTATATCGACGAAACTGACCCGCATCCACAGCCTCGCAACGCTCAAGAAGCCAGAGAATTAATTTTATCCGGAGAATACAATCATCAGCATTAATTAAAATATTTTCAATCAACAAATAAAATTATCTCTTTATTATGCGAATTTAGGAGCATAACGAAATTGCGAAGCTATTTCTTATAAAATTTATGCGCGCCTTCTGAATAATCTTTTACTGCTTTAGAAAAGAACCTTTCTAAAATACCTTCTTTATTAAAAGATTTATATTTTCCGGATTCAAAATATCCATCAAAATTATTGTCTTGCGATTGCCCGCGGATTGTCCCGCCTTTTGGCAGATAACATATATAATCTATTTTATCAATTTTTCCGTCATTATCCCTGTCCGATAAATTAACTTTTATAGAATCATAATCAAAAAAATATGAATAAAATGAGTTAATTTTTAAATCAGGAGTTGCTCCTTTTGCAGACGTTATTTGTCCATTAGCATTAAAAGAATTTACCAGACTAAAAAGCCCAAGACTTGTCTTTATTAAAATTTTTGTTAAGTTTACCATGTTCTTATTTTTTAAATTATTTTTGATGGTAAATGGGTTTATAAATCTTTGTTTTTTGTTATTACTGATTTACAATGGAAAATAAAACAA
>JACOWL010000017.1 GCA_016176815.1 Candidatus Pacearchaeota archaeon | reverse complement strand
GAATTTCTTGATAAATTTTCAAATAATAAATCAATAAATCTTGACAGAATGCAAAATTCATTAAACCAGATATTTGAAATAGAAGATGAAGATGAAATAATTCTTAAAGAATTAAGAGAAATCATAAAAAAATTAAAAAATGATAGAATAACAGAAAATGCAGTTAAATCAGAACAAATCCTCCCCCTAAAACAAACTGCAATTTATGATTTATTCATGATTTTATTAAAAAATCCTGATTTTATTTATAAAATAGACGACGAAAATTATTTATTTGACGTCTATGAAAGCGCAAAAATGTTTGAAGATTTTTTAGATGAAAGTTATGTTACCTTCACAAAAAAAGATGAAGCAATAACTGCGCATATTGTAACAATTAATTTAGCCAAAAAATTCAAGGAAATGGCTGACAAAAATAAAATAATTATTCTTATGTCCGGAACTTTGCATTCTGAAGAAGTTTTAAAAGATATTTTTGGAATTGAAAAATTTAAAATAATTGAAGCAGAAACCCAGCAGCAAGGGCAAATCACTATAAAAAGAACGGGCTTGGAAATGGACTGCAGATATTCTAATTTTTCAACCGGAAAAAATAATCAAAAAGATTATTTTATTGCTTTGGACAAATGCATTGAAGCTGCAAAAAAACCAGTTTTAGTCCATGTAAACAGCTTTGCGGATTTGCCGGGTGAAATTGAAAAAGAAAATTTAAATCTTAAAAATTTAATCTGCAGAGAAAAATTAAAAGAAACTCAGGACGAAGATAATTCAGGTAAATTAATTGAACAATTCAAGACGGGCAAGACAGATATTTTATTTTCAACCCGCGCATCAAGAGGCATTGATTTTCCGGGGGAACAATGCAACAGCATTATTTTTACAAAATATCCAAATCCAAATGTAAAAGATGTTTTTTGGAAAATTTTAAATAAAACTAAACCGCATCAATACTGGAAATTCTATAAAGACAAAGCCCGACGAGATTTATTACAGAAAATTTACAGGGGATTAAGATTTAAAGAAGACAAAATTGATTTATTAAGTCCTGACAGCAGAGTACTTGATGCTTTTGAAAAATAATCTGGTGTCCACATTCTTTATTTTTGTGGTCACCCAAATCTCTTTTTAAGAGATTTATATTCTTTAATCAATAAATCAATCATAGGTTTTATATTATGATTATTTTCATATTCCTGCAAAGCAGAGTAATACTCTTTTCTATTCTTAAAATCAATATTAATTGGAGGAAGTTTATTTTTTATTAAAATATTATTTAGTAAAAGTCTTCCAACTCTTCCGTTCCCGTCTTTAAATGGATGTATATTCTCAAATTGATTGTGAATTACTATTGCAAGCACAAGCGCAGGATATCTCTTTTTATATTGATTATACCATGCAATTAATTCTTTTAATAAACTGATTACTCTTGATTGGGGAGCCCCATAATGAATTATATTTCCAAATCCGTCTCTTACAACTACCTCTTCTCCTTGTTTTCTAAATTCTCCTGCAAAATTTTTTGAATTTTTAAATACAATTTTGTGAAGATTCAGAATTAAATCTAAAGAAATGTGTTCTTTTGTTTTTTTAATAAACTCAACTGCTTCATTAACTCCGTAAGTTTCAGCGATGTCTTCTTTTGACTTCTTTGGCCATTCATCTTTCTCAAGGATTTCCTTAACTTCTTTTTGTTTAAGTTCACTTCCTTCAATTGCATTTGTGTTATAAGTAAATAATTCAGAAAACAATTTCCATTGTTTTTCAGAAAGATGAAAAACTTTTAATTTCTGGTTAATCTCTAATTTTTCAATAAATTTAATTTCATCTTCAGAAAGAGGGACTTTTAGAGGGTCACTTATGATTTTATATTGTTCTATTTCCTCAAGAATAATTTTTTCTGCTTTTGAAACTCTTTCTTTTAATTCTTTATCGCTTATATTTTTCCCCAAGAACTTTCTGATTTTATGGACTTTCCCCCCTTCTCTAAATGAATGAGCAAGATAATATTTTATCTTTTTTCCTTCTTTTCTTTTTTCAACATACATATAATAATATAGGTGTCTACATTTAAATAGTTTTCTATATTTTGTCTACATTAAAAAACGCCCCGGCCAGGAATCGAACCTGGAGGCCCTTACGGGCTCTGCTCTCAAGGCAGATGCAATACCATTATGCGACCGAGGCATCAAATAGGGAAATTATTCAAAGTTTTAAATGTTTTGAAGTAGAATGTCAATTACAACAATTTTTAAAAAGTAAAGTTTAATTTTCACTAAATGACATTCATAGACAAATTAAAACTCACTGCAAATTCTTATATTGAAATTTCTAAAGATTTAATCTCAAATAAAAATCCAGAAAAACAAGGAGGCTATTTAACTGTTGGATTAGATGGCTTCTTAAACAAATATGTTTTAGAAATTGGAAATTATGATATTGAAAAAAAAGAAAAATATCTAAGATTTTCGCAAGAGAAAGCACATAGACTTTATTCTGATTGGTTAAGAGATACTGATTCTATCTCTAGTTGGCAAACAAGACAAATAGAAATAAATAGATATGGTGGAGCGGTTTTATTTGGTTTTTTGAATAATGGAATAAAATCTTGCAATGTATTTTCTTTTTCTGGCCTCAATGAGCATACCGATGAAGCAGTATCTTTCATGTTGGCATATACTTTAAATTTAGCTAATTCTTCAGACTTAGAACAAATTACAAGAATTTCCAAAAATCAGGTTCTTGAAGAAATGTTTAAAAAATGCAAATAAAAATTAGTTAAAAATCTTGCTATTCAATACCTGCTTCACTTCGTTCGCAGAATTTATTTGCTCCGAAATAGACTTTGTCATATTTCTCCGTAGGAAGTTTGTTATCATCACTAACTTTTTAGAGTAAATAAAAATATCAAATAAATAATTTAACCATGAAAATCAGCTGTGGCGGATAATCGGGCGGGTGGGCGGGTTTATTACAATCAATGGAAATTTTATCCCTTAAAAAATCACAATCCAAAAATTCTTTTCCACCATGGTCTCTTAACTTCAACGGGCTTGCCTTCTTTATCCAGGACCTGATAATTTATCCTTGGTTTTTCTTTAAGAATAGGCGCTTCTTTTGCCATTTCTTTCTGAGCCATTTCCAGCGCTTCTTCAACAATAACTCTGGAATATCCCTGATTAATTAAAGCCCATTTAAGGCTGTCAGTTGTATATCCTTTTTTTAAATTTTTCTTAAAGTATTCTATTAATTGTTCTTTAGAGCCTCTCCTAATGCCTGCCATGAAAAAAACAAAAATCCATCATTTAAATTCTTTGCTATATTCTATTTTATGATGATTATTTTATTTTTAGCGTAAAATCTCACAGCTGCGCGAAGCCTTGACTCGGAGCCCGAATAAATCGTCAATAGCTTTTCATTTTTTTTAATTTTATCGTCTTTATGCAAATATAAATAAATTCCGGCAAATTTATCTGTCGGACAACCTGCAATTCTCGCAAGCAAATTAATTGCTTTATTATTTATCTCCAAGATCTTTCCATTTTTATTTGATAAAATATTATGCTTAAATTTTCCGGGAATTAATCTCTTTATTGCGCCTCCTTGAGCCCGAATAATTTGCCTGAATTTTTTATAGGCTCTTCCTGAACTTAAAATTTCTTCAGCTTTTTTAATTCCCTGACCTTTTTTTTCTTTTCCAGTCATTTCTAAAATTTTTCCGGCGAGAAACACTGATTTTTTTTCTAAGTCCTTTGGACCTTGCTGGGCGGGATCAAGAACTTTTAAGATGTCAATCATTTCTAAAACAGGCCCTATTCCGTTTCCGATTGGCTGATCGCCTTTTGTCAAGACAACTTCTAACTTCTTTTTGAAGTATCTGCCTATTTTTTCAAACTTCTGTTTTAATCTAATCGCTTTTGATAAACTGACTTTTGCATTTTTTCCATACGGAATATCTATTAAAATATAATTGCTTCCGACAGCGAGTTTTTTTGACATTATAGACGCTAAAAGCTGAGATTCAGGATCTATTCTCAAAGCTTTTTCCACAGCAATTATTTTAGAATCCGCCGGGACCATTCCCAGCCCCTCCCCCCAAACCATGCATGCATTTGTTTTTTTTATTATTTTTTTTATTTTGTTTATTGGAAATTCAACGCGGGTGATAGTCTCCAGCGTATCTGCTGTTCCTGCAGAGGTTGTTATCGCCCTTGAAGAAGTTTTTGGAAAAATCAGTCCGGCTGAAGCGCAGATAGAAACAACTATCGGAGTGGTTCTGTTTCCGGGAATCCCCCCTATAGAATGTTTATCGACTATGAATTTGTTTTTTAATTTTAAAGTTTTTCCTGTTTTTAAGATGGCTTTAATTAAAAAAATATTTTCTTTAAAATCCATGCCTTTTTCATACATTGTTGAAACAAAAAGCGCGATTTCCGCTTCTGAAAGAGAATTATTTGCAATGTCATTAATTATCGATTCAATCTCTTTTTGAGACAATCTTTTGTTGTTTAATTTTTTTTTAATAAATGTCAGGCTATTTACCATCGGAGATAAAATGACTTCAACAAATTGTCCTTTCTTTAAATTTAATTTTTCTTTAAGTTCCGAAGAAACTAAAATTTCATTTTCAGCTAATATTTCTTCAATCACATCAACGATAGCGGAAATTTCCCTTGCCGGTTTGGAAATAGTTTTTAGAATAACTCTATCCTTGCTATAAACCCCTAAATTTTCCGCAGTTTTATTATTTAACATTACTACCGGAAATCCTGCAGACCATTTTAAAAATTTAATTTTTAGCTGCATTTAATCTCACCATTAATTCGGCTTTTTCCTGAAAGCGAATTTGTCAAAAAATTTCCTATTTTTTGTTCTCATTTAATTTAATTGCTGAACATGCTGCGGGGGATTTATAAAAACTCCCGGAGTTTTTTTGTCTCTGTAAATCTCTAAAATTATTAAAAGATAAGCAAGAATCAAAGGCCCTAAAATCATTCCAAGGATTCCAAAAATAAATGTTCCTCCGACCATCCCAATAAGAATTACTGCCGGATGCAAGTTTATCCACTTCGCAAGGATTATTGGTTTAATAAAATTTTCAGCGCTTGAAGAAAAAATTCCAAATAAAATCACGCCTATTGCAGGATAAACGCTTCCAGTTACAAAAAGATAAATAACCACCGGAACCCATACAATCGTTGTTCCAATAATCGGAAGAATTCCCGCAGCCGCCGCCAGAATAGTTAAAATAAATGCATTTGGAACATTAAAAATATAAAAACTAATTCCGACAATAATTCCTGCAAGGATTCCTAAAATTATCTGGCCATAAAATATTGAGGTGGTAATCTCTCTTGAAGATTTGAATAATTTATTTTCAACGTCTTTTGAAAACGGCAGGAGGCTCCTGAGATATTCAACAAATTTTTCCTGATCTTTTAAAACGACAAAAAATACAAAAAATACCACAAAAAACTGCAGCAGCAAAATTGGAAAGTTGCTTATTAATTTTGAAAAAGTGTTCATAAGTGAATTAGAAATCTTTGTTACAAAAGATGAAATTACGGAGCCAATCTCCTGGGAGAATTGCACAGATGAAAATACGTCGGGAAAAATCTGTTTAAGCGGAGTTACAAAATCTATCCCCTGTGAATCAGTATAAAACTGAATTGACTGATTAACTAATACCGGAGTTAAAAACCACATTGGAATAAAGATTATCGCTGTAAGAAGGATGCACATTAAAAGAGCTGAAATATATTCTGATTTGATAAGTTTATTAACTCTTTTATAGAGCGGATAAAAAAGATAGCCAAGAATAATTGCTATAATTATTGACAAAAGAATCGGCTTTAACAAAAAGAAAGAGAGCACTAATAAAATTAATATTATTCCGGTGGAAGTGAAATTTTTAAAATATTCTTTTTCCATTCTTTTTTCCCGATTATTTTAGGGCAGGTAAATTTATAAAGCTAATCTTTTTGAGGGCTGTTAAAAAAGCGACAACACTTTCGTCTATAAAAATAATTTTCATCTTAAGAAAAAAGTTTATAAACTAATCTATTAGAAAGATAATATGAATTTCATAAAAAAAATATTTGACAATCAAACAGATAATTCTGTTCACCTGCAATTTCAAAAATTCAGCAGAGGGGAATTTAGGAACAGAGCTTTAATTGAGGCAAAAAAATCCAAATCGGGATATAAAATAAAAACTTCGGCGGAATTTGCCAACGAGCTTGTAAAAATAATGGCTGAAAAATTAGGCGAAAGAAAAACAAATGTTGCTGGCGCAATTATTTCAACCTCTGATTTAAAAAATGAAATTAAATTTAAAGAAATCAAACAATTTCATGGCGTTAAAAAATATTTAATTGCGTTAAAAAATATTTAATTGATGATGAAATGTCAGGAAAAGAAATTCTTGAATTACTGGAAAAATTTCCGAAAACTTTTTTTGCCTTAAGTTTTTCAGTTGGAGAGGATGTTTTGAAAATAAAACCAAAATCTCCAAAATCAGGAAAGCCGGGAAAAGAAAAAGAAGAAATTAAAGTTGATTTTTGCTCCCTGAAAACTTCTGATATTGAAATAGGAAAAAGTTTTGTGTTTGAAAAACTAGATTTTAATAACGCTCTGATTAATCATACTTTTTTAATTGAAAAAATTGAAATTCCGGAAGAATTAAAAAATTCAAAAGATTTTGCAAAAATCCGCGAAGAGTCGAAAAGAGCCGGAAAGATTATCAGGATTGCGAATATAGACGGGAAGGAAGAGAGAAGCGAGAGGGTGTTTAGGGCGTAATTAGAAATTATGAATTTTCTTTTAGATAAAAACCAATAGTGACTAACAGAATAATCAGCAGAAATAAAATTAACGATTTTATAGGCTCTATAAATATATTAATATACTATGGAATTACATTATCAATAAAAGTCGCAATCGTAAAATTATCAAGATTTTCAACAATTGGTTTAAACATATAGATTATTGCTGAAATAAACCATTTAATTATCGGTAAAGTTAAAAATATAGTAAATGACAGATAGATTATTTTAATTAGTTTTGAAATAAAAGTGCTATATAGGTTTTCAAAAAATTCTGATATTTCTTCTATTATTTCCATTTTTTATATATAAATATAAAATAATATCCGCTGACTATTATTCCATAATAGACCCCTACATAGTGCATGAAGAAATCTGTAAATGTTCCGCCATCAAACATTTTATTCAATGATGGAAAAATTATTATAGGCGTTACTATGAAGAATAAAAAAGAGGTTATTAATATGAATGCTTTTAATAGATTTATTTTAATTTCTTTTGCTATCTCAAATAAGATATATCTGAAATTTGACCATAACAAAATTAAAAAAATAACTAAAAGTAAGGGAATAAGCAATAAAATATAAGAAAACTTTTGACTATAAATATAAACAAAAAGCGAAGCGATATAAATAGCTAAAACCAAAGGCGTTCTAACATCAAAATTAATTTTTTTATTTCTCTTATTAAAATAAATTGCCCAAAAAATTGGAACAAATCCAGCTAATGCAGAAACTATTCCAGAACTGCCTTGAGAATGTTGAAGATTTGGGAGCCAACTTAATAAAGTTGGGTAAAACATAACCTGGATAATTGAGCTTAATATGGGGAGAGTCACAACTGCAAATAAAAATAATCTAAAAAATTTCTTTTTCTCTCCACATAAATTAGCTAATAGTAATCCCACAATGGAAAATAAAAAATATGATGACAAATTACTCCAGAAATGTTTCCATCCATTGTGAACAAATGATTGAGTTAAATACTGCCACCATTCTGGATTTTTAATTTCTAATTGCAGATTTTCCCTTATAACATTAGGAAGCAACATAATAAGAAAGATTATTGCAGGAAAGATGGCCATCAATAAAATATCTCTCTTAGTTATACCTTTAACCAATTCTTTTGCCTGCTTTTTTAATGAAGAAAGACTTAACATTTTTGTAATTTCTTCTTTTATGGATTTTAATAATATTTTAATCATATTAAAAAGTAAGAAACAATATCCTTATTAAAATTGTGATTATATGGAATTAACTCTCTTTAACTAAACAAATTTTTTCAAAAGTTTAATTATTTCGGTTAAAAGGTATAACCTCATAGGTAAATTTATAAAGGAGAAAGTTAATACACTCTCATGGCAGAATTTAAAATAAAAGTTACTGCATATAAATGTGATAGATGTTCGCACAAATGGTTGCCAAGAAATTCTGAAAAACCCATAATCTGTCCTAAATGTAAAAGTCCTTATTGGAACAAACCTCGTAAAAACCATAAGGATAAAAAGAAATGAAAACTAAATTAATCCCTAAAAAATTGTGGAATCAGATAAATGAAGATGATGGCAGTATAAGCATCTTTGAAGAAAACCCTATTCCTGCATTGCAGAATAATAAACTAAAACAGAAAACAATTAAAGTAGCTACAAGTGGTGGAGATATGCAAGTTAATCCTGGAACTGATATTTATCGTAATGATAATGGGAAAATTGATAAGGATTGGTATGCAGTAAGAGAATATGATAAGGATAATATGATTTTAATGGGTCCTATAAAAGATGCTGAACATCATTTCGGGAAAATTCCTAATAGAGTTTTAAGAGGTAAGAAAAAATGAAAACAACGCATAAAATAATTTTAGGAGATGCTTTGAAAGTTTTAAAAACAATCCCAGATAACTCAATAGATTTAGTATTCGCTGATCCGCCATATAATATGTCAAAAAAGAAAGGATTAAATTGGAAATATAGCAAACATGTTACAATGCAAGAAAAGTGGGATATGTTTTCTAAAGATGACTACTTTAAATTTAATAAAGAATGGTTAGCGGAATGTTTTAGAGTATTAAAACACGGGGGTAGTTTATGGGTTTCTGGAAGTTTCCATAATATTTATCAGACAGGTTTTATCATACAAGAATTTTTCCCCGATGTGAAAATAAATAATAGTATAGTCTGGTTTAAACCAAATGCTCAACCTAATATAACTTGTAGATTCTTTACAGAAAGCACAGAACATTTAATATGGGCTTCAAAAAATGGAGATGGAAAAAAATGGAAATTTAATTATGAATGGAGCAAGCAAATAGAAGATCCGCTTAATCCAAAAGGAAAACAAACAAGAAATGTTTGGAATATTCCTTTAACTCCAAAAAAAGAAAAATGGGCAGGAGCACATCCAACACAAAAACCATTTGAATTATTAAAAAGAATAATTTTATCTTGCACAGACGAGGGAGATTTAGTATTAGACCCTTTTTTAGGTTCAGGCACTACCTCAGCGGTTGCTAAATATTACGGCAGAAATTCAATAGGAATAGATATTGATAAAAAATATATGGATATAATAAAAAAGAGATTGCAAAAAGAACAAAAAACTTTAGCTGGTGAAGAGCCAGAAATAATATTTGAAGAGTTTAGAAATTAACCTATTTGTGTCGCCTTACTTACAATAACAAATATTTCTTTTTCCTGAATCATTGCGTCCATTAATTCTCTAAAGACCCTCGCTGGTTTTTCTGGGGGAGTATTCTTTTCCATTTTTATCATTAATTCAATAAGGTGTCCGATAAAATCTACTTTATATTCGCCGTATTTATTTAATTCTTCAAATTGTTTTAATTTCTCTTTTGTAGTTTCTTTTAGAATACATTTAGCTCTATCTTCTTTACTACAAAATGCTTCAACTTTATCATACATATCTCTTAAATATTTCATAAATTTTAAAGTTAATTCTCGGTTATGTTCTTTCTTAATCAATAGGTCAATAACCCAATGAATATGTTTCGGGGTTCTTAATCTCTTTCCACTTTCTTGATATTTGATTAAAATATCGTGTTCTGGGTTTGCTCCACGATTTCCAGCAAAAACTCCAATAATAGTTCCATCTGCAAGTTTAATTTCTTTTATTGCAATATGTTCTTGCCCCTCTCGTTTAAACTTCATAAAAAAAAGAAGATTTTAGAATTTAAAAATAGATCCTTTTCAACTTAACAATCTAATTAAAAGACAATTTAAATTGAAAGAAACAAAAGAAATTTAAATTAACTAAATATCTCTTTTTATGACTAAAGATGATTTTTGGAAGGGAGTAATAGTAATCGGTTTAGTTTTAGGTTCTATTTGGTTAGGTTCTGAAATAATTAAAAATCTGTCAAAGGAAAACAAGGGAGATAACAATGTTGCAGGAACACAACCGCCTAATTAAAAAACATAAAGCAATAGCGATTTCTATAATGGGTTATCTCGGTTTAATTATTATATTCGTCTTAATCTTTCTTTCAATATTTATGCAAGGAATTATTCAAATCATTAGTACTTTATCTCTTGTTCTTTTATTTATTTTACTCTTTATTTTCAGAAATCCTAAAAAATTGAAGTTCTTTAATTTTGAGATAGAGTAATTTTCCTATTTAATAATCAAACAAATCTCTTCCCACAAGTTTTATAAATCAATTTTTTCTCAATAACTTATTCCAGGGTGAACAAAATGTTATCCGCAATAAGGAAGTTTGCAATTTTGGCCCAGAAAAAGGGCTAAAAAACTTTTGCCTAGAGTGAACTGGAATGTAATTCCGACGGGTTCTGTAAAAAATTTGAAAGGTTTTATTGCTTACAAAGCCGGGATGGCTTCTGTTCTTGTAAAAGACAAAACTCAAAATTCAATGACTAAAGACAAACAAATTATAATTCCTGCAACGATTCTTGAATGTCCGCCTCTTAAAATTTTCTCAGTAAGACTTTATAAAAATAATCAAGCAGCCAAAGAAATTCTTGCAGGGCAATTTGATAAAGAATTAAAAAGGGTCGTCAAACTCCCGAAAAAAACTCCTGAAAAAATTAATGATATTAAACCTGAAAACTACGACGATGTTTCTGTTATAGTTTATTCCCAGCCAAAAAAAATAGGGCTAAAAAAAAGACCTGACCTGGAAGAAATTGGACTTGCTGGGAATTTAAATGACAAAATATCATTTGTCAAAGAAAATCTAAATAAAGAAATTTCAATATTTGATGTTTTTAACGGCTGGCAGATTGCTGATTTAAGGGGACTGACAAAAGGAAAAGGATTTTCAGGACCGGTAAAAAGATTTGGAGTAAAATTAAGATTTCATAAAACTGAAAAAGGACAGAGAAAAGTCGGCTCGCTTGGTCCGTGGCACCCTGCAAGAGTCACTTTCAGAGTTCCGATGGCAGGGCAGATGGGAATGTTTACAAGAGTTCATTATAATCAAAAAATAATCAGCTTGGGAAAAACTCCAAAAGATACCGACGAGAAACTAAAAAACATAAAAAATTACGGAGATATTAAATCAGAATATATTCTTCTCGCCGGAAGTGTTCAGGGGCCGGCAAAAAGACAGCTGTTAATCACCGCTCCTCTTAGAGGAAGCAAAGACCAATTAAAAAAGAATTATGAATTTTTGGAGTTAAAATGAAAATTAAAGTTTTAGATATTCAAGGACAGGCAAAAAAAACAATTGAATTGCCGAAATTTTTTGAAAGCGAAATCAGGGAAGACATCGTTGCTAAAGTTTTAGAAGCTAAAAAAAGACAGCAGCCTTATTCTCCATCGCCGGTTGCTGGAAAACAGCACGCTGCTAAAGGGAAGATAGTTCATAAAAGGCATGCCTGGAGAAGCGGTTATGGAAGAGGGCAGTCAAGAGTTCCAAGAAAAATATTTTCGCAAAAAGGGACAAGATTTAATTGGGAGGCGGCAGAAGTCCCGCAAGCTCGGGGAGGAATGCGCGCGCATCCGCCAAAAATTCTGCATTTTTTAAAAGAATTAAAAATAAATAAAAAGGAAAACAAAATTGCATTTGAATCCGCATTAAGCGCGACTGCAAACAAAAAATTCATTGAAAAAAAATATGAAAGAATTAAAGATTTCAAAAAAGAAATTCCGTTTGTTGTTGAATCAGAAATATTAAACTTAAAAACAAAACCCTTTTTTGAATCCTTAAAAAAAATACTTGGTGAAGATCTATTTTCAGCAGCAGTTATAAAAAAATCTATCAGAAGCGGAAAAGGAAAATTACGGGGAAGAAAATACAAAAACAATGCAGGAGCATTGATAGTTACAGGAGAAAAAGAAAAAATTAAAACAAATAATTTTGATGTTGCGCAGGCAAGAATGTTAAATGTGACGGATCTTGCAAAAGGCGGTTTAGGGAGATTGACAATCTATACTGAAAAATCAATAAATGAATTAAATGAAAAAAGAACAAAATGAATTTAAAAATAATATCAACTGAAAAAGCAGTTATGAAAATTGAAGCGGAAAATGTCCTGACATTTGAAACAGACAAGGAAAAAACCAAGGAAGAAATAAAAAAAGAAATTGAAGAATCTTTTGGAATTAAAGCGGATAAAATCAGGACATTAATTCAGGGAAATAAAAAAATCGCTTATGTAAAATTAAATAAAAAAAATCCTGCAATTGATATTGCAACAAAATTAGGAGTAATGTAATGGGAAAAAACATAATTCAACAGGCTCGCGGTAAAGGAAGCATGACCTATAGAGTCAGAAAAAAAGCATTCATATACAAGCTGCAATTTCCAAAAAAATTAGAAGGCGAGGGGGAAGTTTTAAAATTATTAAATTCTTTGGCGCATAGCGCGCCAATTGCGAAAATTAAATATTCTGACGGGATTTTTTATATTCCTTCTTTTGAAAAAATGGTTGAAGGCCAGAAAATAAAATTTGGCGGAGAAGATATTGAAAACGGAAATATTTTAAAACTTAAAGACATTCCGGTAAAAACTCCAATTTATTGCCTTGAATCAAGACCCGGCGACGGCGGAAAATTTATAAAAAGCGGAGGAAGTTCTGCAACAGTAAATAGAGTTCTTGGAGAAGATGTTTTTGTTCTTATGCCTTCTAAACAAGAAAAAAAATTTCATGAAAATTGCAGAGCAGTCATAGGAATTATTGCCGGCCACGGAAGATTTGAAAAACCAATATTAAAGGCGGGAAAAATGTATCATATTAAAAGGTCTAAAAATAAATTATATCCTCGAACATCTGCGGTAAAATTTAATGCAGTTGATCATCCGTTTGGAAGCGGAAGAGGAAAAAGAATCAAAAGCAAGATTGCAAAGAGAAACGCTCCTGCTGGAGCTAAAGTTGGGTTGGTAAGACCGAGAAGGACAGGTAAACAAAAATGAAAGCAAAAATAGGAAATTAAAATGACTGAAATTATTCATAAGAAAAAAGAATTTACATATCGCGGAAAGACGCTTGAAGAGCTTAAGCAATTAAGCGCAAAAGAATTAGCAAAATGCTTAAAATCAAGAGAGCGAAGGTATCTTCTCAGAAATTCCCAGGAAATTGAGCATTTTGTAAAAAGAATTAAAAAAAAGTTAGAGAAAAACAAAAAAATAAGAACTCACAAAAGAGACATGATTATTCTGCCCGAATTTGTCGGGATAAATATCCAGGTTCATAACGGAAAAGAATTCACTCCTGTCGAAATTACCGGCGAAATGATTGGACATAAATTAGGAGAATTCGCTCTTACAAGGTCAAAAGTCGTGCATACTAAAGCAGGAGTGGGCGCAACCAAGGGAACTAAACATCAGGCTAAAAAATAAAATGAAAAATAACATGGAAAAACCCGTAGAAAATTTAGAACAAAAAAAACAAGAGATAGTTAATGCTCCAAAAAAACAAGAAGTTCATAAAACACAACCTGAAAAAAAAATAATAGAACCAAAAAAAGAACAGACAATAACTGATTCAAAAAAACCAGAAACACCCACTAAAAAAATTATGAAAGATGAAGCTGTTGTAAATATTAAAAATGCTCCCGTATCAACAAAATATTCCATGGCTTTCTGCAAATTTATTAAAAACAAACAAATTGAAAAAGCAATTAATGAATTAGAACAAGTTCTTGTTTATAAAAAAGCAATTCCCATGAAGGGAGGGGTTGGGCACAAAAAATCAGCCGGAGGCTATGCTTCCGGGTCAGGGAAATATCCGCAGGATGCAACAAAATATTTTATAGGGCTGCTAAAAAGTTTATCTTCAAATGCGGCGGCAAATGAATTAAAAAACCCCGTTATTGTTGAAGCTTTTGCAAACATCGGTCAAAAACCAAGAGCAAGGTTTGGAAAATGGAAAAGAAAAAGAACTCATCTTAGATTAGTTGCAAGGGAATTAAAAATTAAAAATAAAGAAAAAATCAAAAATAAAAAACAAGGAGAGAAAAATTAAAATGGACGAAAGCAAAAACATGAAATTTTTGTATTCACCCATTTTTTACAAAAAAAAATAAAATGGATGAAAGAAAAACTGTAAAATTTAAGAAAGACGAATTTGCTGTAAAAGAATATATTAAAAAATTCGTCGGAAAAGGCAAGCTTAGCAGAGTAAGAATAGAGTATACCCCCGTCGGAGAAAAAATAATAATTTCAACCCATAAACCAGGATTAATAATTGGAAAAGGAGGAGAAAAGATTATGGAATTAACGGGCATTCTAAAAAAACAATTTAAACTGGAAAATCCGCACCTTGAAATTGATGAAATTACCCAGCCGGAATTTGATGCGCAGATAATTGCAGACGAAATTGCATTGAGTTTAGAAAGATTTGGGCCATTAAAATTTAAAGTCGTTGCTTATAAAGCTCTGGAAAAAATAATGAGGGCTGGAGCTCTGGGCGCAGAATTAAAATTAAGCGGAAAACTTCCAAGCGCAAGAGCAAGAACCTGGCGTTTTGCGCAGGGATACTTAAAAAAAACAGGAGAAAGCGCGAATGTCGTCGACAGAGCGCAGTCAAGAGCTGAAACAAAACCCGGAACAGTTGGAATAAAAACGGCAATACTTTCGCCATATGCAATCTTAAAAGATAAAATCACTATAAATGAAGAACTGATAAATAAAATTAAATCTCAAGCAAAAGGTCTTGAACAAACTAAAAAATGAAATACGCTGAACTAAAAAAATTAACAAATGCTGAAATAGAAAAAAAAGTCAAGGAATTAAAAATGGAATTAATAAAATCAAATGCATCAAAAAATGGCGGAAAAGCAAAACAGATTAAAAAAATATTTGCAAGAATAAATACTTTAAGCTCTTCAAAAATCGGAGGAAAAAAATAAAATGGAAATCTGCCCAAAATGCGGACTGCCTGAGCAGGCATGTGTGTGCGAACAAATGGTAAAAAGTCTGCAGAATATAATCATAACAACAGATAAAAAAAGATATGGAAAAATAGTTACTGTTGTTTCAGGATTTGACAGCGACGTAAATATAAAAAAAATAGGAAAAATCCTAAAAAATGAGTTAGCATGCGGAGGAACCTGCAAAAACAATATAGTTGAACTTCAGGGAGATCACAAAAAGAAAGTAAAGGAAATTTTAGTAAAACACGGATTTGAAAAAGAATCCATACAGGATTAAAATGAAAAATAAAAAATCAGAAATAAACGGGAATGAAAAACAGGAAGTTTTTCAACAAACTCTGCTCCCGACCCCGCTCGGATTAATAAAAAGAAGTTTGTCTCGCGAAGTCGCTCGCCCAAGCGTGGTCGAGTTAAAATGGAATGAAAAACGGGAAGTTTTTCAACAAACTCGCCCAAGCGTGGTCGAGTTAAAGGAAATTTTAGTAAAACACGGATTTGAAAAAGAATCCATACAGGATTAAAATGACGGATAAAAAACAAAAATCAAAAGAAAACAAGCAGGAAAAAACTGCGGCTAAAGTTGGAATGGAGAAAAAAATATTTCCAAGAGGAAGAACTTTTGAAGGAATAGTTAAAAGAAAATTCCATAAAAGAGTGGCGATAGAATTTGAAAGAATGATATATGTTAAAAAATATGAAAGGTATGCAAAATCAAGAACAAGAATTCATGCAAGACTTCCGGAGAATATGGAAAAAGAAATTAACATTGGAGATTTAATCAAAGTGCAGGAGTGCAGGCCATTAAGTAAAATAATCCATTTTATTGTAATCAAAAAAATTAAATCTAAAGAGGAATTAAAATGAAGGCAAAAACAAGAAATTTTTTCATTCATTTAAATTTCAGGAAAAAATTAAAATGAAAGCAATATCAGCGAGGGCAACTCCGGGATTAAATTTAGGCGCGCAATTAATTGCCGCAGATAATAGCGGAGCAAAAATTGTCAGGTTAGTTTCAGTAAAAGGAAGCAAAGCAGCAAAAAAAAGACAAACTTTTGGAAAAATTGCAGACTGGGTAAAAGTCAGCATAAGAGTCGGCATTCCTGAAATGAAAGGAAAAGTTTTTGATGCGGTAATAATAAGGCAGAGAAAACCTTTTAGAAGATTAAACGGAGAAAGAATTGCTTTCAGCGACAATGCGGTGGCAATTATGAAAGATGAAAAAGGAAATCCAAAAGGCACTCAAATTAAGGGCCCAATTCCAAGGGAGGTTCAGGAGCGATGGCCGCAAGTTGCAAAACTCGCTTCAATGGTATATTAAAATGACGACGATAAATAAAAAAAATTCAGAACCTGAAAGAAAAGCTAGAGAAGGAAGTTTAGCAATACTAGAAATGAAAATAGCTAAAATAGAAAATGCCTCAGTTAATCAAAATAAAAATTTAGAAATTCACAGATTGACTATTCCTTATTTGCATTTGCAAAAAACATTAGGACAATACTTATCAAAAAAAGAAACAAAAGATTTTGATTTAAGATATGAAAATTCGCTAAAAAAATATTGGAGAATTAAAAATGAAAAATAAATTTTCAACTAAATGGAAAGCAAGCAAACAGCCCAGGAAACAAAGGAAATATTTAGCAAATGCTCCGCTGCATTTAAGAAAAAATTTTGTAAATGTAAACTTGTCCAAAGAGCTGAGAAAAAAACAAAACAAAAGAAATATTCAGGCAAGAAAAGGAGACAAAGTTAAAATTATGAGGGGAAAATTTAGGGGGCAGATGGGAAAAATTCTTGAAGTTAATATAAAAAGCTCTCTGGTTATTATGGAGGGAATTCAGGCAAAAAAACGCGACGGCTCAAAAGTAAATATTAAGCTTCAACCATCAAACTTGCAGATTATAGAATTATCAGACAGGGCAAAAGAAATACAAGCAGAAAAAAAACCAGAAACAAAACCTGCTGAAACGAAAAGTTCAAAAAATAAAAAAACGGATGCTGAGGTAAAAAAATAATGGGACATTTGAAGAGACAAAGCGTTTCAAAGAACTGGCCGATAATTAGAAAGGGCACCGCATTTGTAGTTAAGCCAACCTCAAAGAAAGGAATTCCTTTGCTGATAGTTTTGAGGGATTTGTTAAAAATCGCCCAGACGAGAGAAGAAGTAAAAACAGCAATTCAGAAAAAATATCTGCTGATAAATAATCGGGCTGTTAAAGATGAAAAAATAGGGATGGCGCTTTTTGACACTCTTTCAATTCTTCCTTCAAAAATTTATTACAGACTTGAACTTTCAGAAAAAGGAAAATTTGAATTAAAAAAAATTAAAGAAGAAGAATCAAACAAAAAAATTGCAAAAATTATAAATAAAAAAATAATTTCTGGAAAAAAAATTCAGCTTAATTTAAATGACGGCGGAAATTTCTTAGTTGAGCCTAAATTCAGCTGCATGACTAATGATTCAGCAATTATTAATTTCAAAGACAAAAAAATAGAAAAATGTCTTCCATTAAAAGAAAAATCAAATGCAATTGTTTTTGCAGGAAAACATTCCGGAAAAATCGGGCAGATAGAAGAGATAAAAGAAAGAAAAATGGCAATAATTGACTGCAATAAAAATAAAATAAATGTTTTAATTAAGCAATTAATGGTAATAGAATGAAAAACGAACAAAAAATTCAAAAAAATTCAGAAGAAAATCCAATGACTGGGACTGAATCCCGTCGATCGCATTCAGAAAATCCGATGAGAAAAATTAGAATAGAAAAAATAGTTTTAAATGTTGGCGGAATTGCAGAAAAGCTTGAGAAAGGATTTAAACTTCTCAGTTTCATAACTAAAAGAAAACCCGCTAAAATGAAATCCAAAAAAAGAATTCCGTCGTTAGACGTCAGACCGGGGCTTGAAGTAGGCGCAGTTGTTACAATAAGAAAAGGAAAAGAAGAATTATTAAAAAGACTGCTGGCTGCTGTTGACAACACACTAAGAAAAAAACAAATAAGCGTTAATAATTTTTCATTCGGCATAAAAGAATATCTGGAAATTCCCGGGACAGAATATCAACGGGAAATTGGAATCGCAGGATTGGATGTTACAATAGTCTTTAAAAGAGCAGGAAGGAGAATAAGATTAAAAAAAATGAAAAAAGGAAAAGTATCTAAAAAACAAATAATTTCAAAGGAAGAAATAATTAAATTTATGGAAGAGAATTTCCAGACAAACTTTAGATAAAATGAAAGTAAATTTATGGAGTAAAAAATAAAATGACAGCAAGCGATTGGAAGAAAAAGTTCAAGCAATTGGATGCAAAGCCAGCAATTAAAGCAAAATTTATAAAACATTGCAAACCAAAAGAAAGAAAAATAGGAATCGCGGCGCAAAAATGCGAAAAATGCGGAAGGTTTGGGGCGCATATAGGATCTTACGGATTAAATTTATGCCGGCACTGCTTCAGAGAAATAGCTGAAGAAATCGGTTTTAAAAAATACAGTTAAAATGAAAAACAAATTTGGCCCCATAGGGGTCTCCTTTGGAGGAGAAACAAAAAATGTCGCATGATGTTGTAGCGGATGCATTAAATATGATAAAAAATGCCAAAATATCCGGGAAAGAAAATGTAAAAATAAACAGAATTTCGAATTTCTTAATTGAAGTTTTAAAAGTAATGAAACAGGAAGGAGCAATAAAAAAATACAAAATAGATGCAGATGAAAAATCAATACAATTAACAATTGGGGATCTGGTTGAATGCAAAGCAATTAAGCCGAGATTCACGGTTAAAAAAGGAGACATTGAAAAATATAGACGAAGGTATCTTCCTTCAACAAATTTAGGCGTTTTAATTATTTCCACAAACAAGGGTTTGATAACGCATGAAGAGGCTGAAGGGGAAAAAATAGGGGGATGCTTAATCGCATATTTTTATTAAAATGAAAAACGAAATTGAAATTCCGGAAAATGTTGAAATAACAATAGAAGGAAATAAATTAATTGCAAGAGGGAAAGAGGGAGAAAATTCAAGAGAGTTTAATCTTGGAAAAATTAATTTTGAAAAAAAAGACAAGAAAATAATTCTTAGCTGTGAAAAAGCAACAAAAAAAGAAAAAAGAATAATCAATACTTCTATCGCCCATATCAAAAATATGGTTCAAGGAGTTCAAAAAAAATTTGAATATAAATTAAAAATATGTTCAAGCCACTTTCCTATGACCGTAAAATTTGAAGGAAACACTGCAATAATCAAAAATTTTCTTGGTGAAAAAGTTGACAGAAAAGTTGAACTGCCAAAAAATGCGGAAATTAAAATGGAAAAAGAAATAATTACAATCATTTCAATAGACAAAGAACTTGCCGGACAGGCCGCGGCAAATTTAGAAAAAGCGACAAAAATCAGGGGAAGAGACAAAAGGGTTTTTCAGGACGGAATTTATATTATAAATAAAGCAGGGAGAGAAATTTAAAATGGTAAAATTTTTAAGAAGAACCTGGAGCAGATATTCAAAATTAGGGAAAGGAAGAAAGAAACTCCAAGTTTGGAGAAAACCTACCGGAAGGCATAATAAAATGAGAGAACAAAGAAAAGGCTCGGCGGCAATTGTCAGCATCGGTTATAGATCAAACAAAAAATCAAGGGATAAATTAATGGATAAAAAACCTGTAAAAATAAATAATTTGAATGAATTAGAAAAGATAAAAGGAAATGAAATTGCAATAATTGGCAGCGTTGGAAAAAGAAAAAAAATAGAAATAGCAAAGAAAGCTAAAGAAATGAAAATTGAAGTATACAACATGAATCCTGAAAAATTTTTAAAATTAAATGCAGGAAAAAGCGAAGTTAAAAAAACATAAAATGAATCTCAGAAATAAAAAAGAATTAACCGCAAGAACTTTTGGCATTGGAAAAAAGAGAATCGTATTTATAGAATCAAGAAAAGATGAAATTAAAGAAGCTATTACAAAACAAGACATCAGAGATTTAGTTGCCAACGGGGCAATAATCATCAAAAATATTAAGGGAAGAAAAAAAATTGAAAAAAGAGGAAGAAAACATCTCGGCAATGTGAGGAAGAAAGTTAACAAAAGAAAAAAAGAATATGTAATTATAACAAGAAAACTGAGAGGTTATGCGGAAAGAACAGCATCTCAAATCGGGAAGGAAAATCTTAAAAAAATAAGAAAAAAAATAAAAAATCGCGAGTTCAAAAATAAAATGGATATTAAAAAATATGTGGAGGATTTAAGCTGAAAATGACAAATTTAAAACGCAGAAGAAAAGAATACAGAACGGATTACAAAAAAAGATTTGCGCTGTTAAAAAGCGGATTGCCCAGAATTATATTTAGAAAAACAAACAGATATTTAATTGCCCAGTATGTTAAAAGTAAGGAAGCTCAGGATAGCGCTGTTCTCGGGGTTAATTCAAAAGAATTGTTAAAATATGGCTGGCCGGAAAAAGAGAGCATTAAATCAATTCCTGCATCTTATTTAACGGGTTATCTCTTCGGCAAGAAAATTTTATTAAAAAAATTAGAAAGACCAATTCTTGATTTGGGGATGGCGAGAGCGCTTCACAAAACAAAAGTCTATGCTTTTATTAAAGGATTGACTGACTCCGGCATCAAAATAGAATGCGCAAAAGAAAATTTCCCGGATGAAACAAGAATAAGGGGCGAACATCTTAAAAACAAAATTTCTTTTGATGAAATTAAATCAAAAATTGATAAAAAATAAAATGGAAAAGAAAAAAATAATTGAAGAAATTGACGAATATGCTGAGAAGCCTGAGGAAATTTTAGATGAAACCGATTTAAATGAATTAAAAAATGAACAAAAAGAAAAAGAGGCTAAAACTCCGGATAAAGCGAAAACTTTCAAAAAACCCTGGGAAAAAGAAGAATTTTCAATGGAATCGTGGGATCCAAAAACAAAATTAGGAAAAAGAGTTAAAGACGGGAAAATAAAAAGTATAGATGAAATTCTGGATAAAGGCGAAAAAATTCTTGAACCGGAAATTGTGGATTCATTATTAAATCTAAAAACGGATTTAATCTTAATCGGACAGGCAAAAGGAAAATTTGGCGGGGGAAAAAGGCGCGCCTGGAAACAAACGCAAAGAAAAACTGAAGAAGGAAATGTTTTGAAATTTTCCGCGATGTCCGTCGTAGGGGATGAAAATGGCCACATTGGCGTCGGAAAAGGGAATTCAGTTGAAACTCTTCCTGCGAGAAACAAATCAAAAATTAACGCTAAATTAAATATTTTTAAAATAACAAGAAAATGTTCCGCATTTGACTGCGAATGCTCAGAACCGCACACTATTCCTTTTAAAGTCGGCGGAAAATCAGGAAGCGTTGAAATAAAATTAATTCCTGCCCCGCAAGGAACGGGGTTGGTTGTGACGAATGAATTAAAAAAAGTTTTAATGCTCGCCGGAATTAAAGATATTTACAGCAAAACCAGCGGGCAGACAAGAACGACTGTAAATTTAATTAAGGCCTGCATTGACGCTTTAAAAAAAACAAATAGGAATAAAAAATGAGAAATTTTTCAATAAACTCGCCAAAAAGGAATGAAAAACAGGAAGTTTTTCAACAAACTCGCCCAAGCGTGGTCGAGTTAAAGGCCTGCATTGACGCTTTAAAAAAAACAAATAGGAATAAAATAAAATGATATGCATAATTAGGATTGTCGGAGAAACCGGTCTTGACAAAAAAATAAAAGAAACTTTAGACAGGCTCAGACTCAAAAAAAAATATAGCTGCGTTGTTCTTGAAGCCCCAAATGACTCGCAATTAGGAATGATAAAACTTGCAAGCGACTTTATTGCTTTTGGCGAAATCAGCGATGAAACTTATAAAAAATTAATTGAAGAAAGAGGGAAAAAAGTTGCCGGGAAATTAAAACCTTTTTTCAGACTGCACCCTCCGAGAAAAGGAATTGATTCAAAAAAACATTTTGGAGAAACAAAAAAAGGAGTTTTAGGAAATAATGGGGAAAAAATAAATAATTTAGTGGAGAGGATGTTGTAAAATGACATTTAAAAAAACGAAAAAACGAAAAAAATCATCAAGATATCACGGAAGGAATATGGGAACTTGCGGAAAAGGAGCAAGAAAAAAAGCAAAAGGAAGCGGGCATAGAGGCGGATTTGGAATGGCTGGAACCGGAAAAAGAGGAGACCAGAAAAAAACATTAGTCTTAAAACTTTATGGCCATAATTATTTTGGAAAGCAGGGAATAACAAGCAAAGGAACAAAAAGAGACAAGAGAGACAGAATAAATGTCGGCGAGATTCAGGAAAAATATAAGCCGGGAGAAATAAATCTTTCAAGCTATAAAATTCTCGGCGACGGAGAAATTAAAAATAAATTTATAATTACAGCTCAAAGCGCTTCTGAATCAGCAATAAAAAAAGTTGAAGCGGCTGGCGGGAAGATTATTATTGAAGTTAGGAAAATTATGGAAACTCCTTTGGTTGAATATAATCGTAAAAAAGAGAAGGGAAAAAAAGAATAAATTATTTAATCTTTTTGGTTGTTAGAAAAATTAATGATATCTATATTATAATTGAAGAATTAAAAGGAGATTATGCCCCGCAAGGAATCTTTAAAAACTAATTTTCTTATTTAAATATACAAAAAGAAAATGGATTTAACCAAGATATTTAATTTAATTCCTGAAGTCAGGAAACCGGAGGAGAAGAAATTAAGCTTTAATGTAAAATTAAAATGGACCCTGATAATTCTTGCTTCGTTTTTCGTTTTAGCGAATATCCCTTTATTCGGACTTTCAAATAATGCGCTTGAAAGATTTGAATTCCTCGCTGTTTTGCTTGCTACCGATTTTGGAAGCATAATTTCACTGGGAATCGGGCCGATAGTTATGGGCTCTATTATTCTGCAATTGCTTGCGGGCTCCGGAATATTAAATATTGACACGACGACGCCGGAAGGAAGAAAATTTTTTCAGGGAATTCAAAAACTTTTAGTTTTCTTTTTTATATTATTTGAATCAATTGTTTATGTTGCAATGAGAGGGTTGGAGGCTGCGCCCGGACTTGCAGGAGTTGTAATCTTTCAATTAATTTTAGGGGGCTTGATTATCTTTTATATGAATGAAGTTTGCGAGAAATGGGGATTTGGCTCAGGAGTAAGTTTATTTATCGGCGCAGGAGTTTCCTGGACTTTATTTACAAGCGCGTTTCAATTTATAAATCAGCAGGGAAAAAATTGTCTGCTTGATTTCAGCAGCACTCCGTGTTCCGGAAAAGTTTTTGTTTTAATTCAGTCTATAATAAATAAATATCCTGTAGAAATCCTTTCTGCGCTCGCTGCAATTTTAGCAACAATTGTTATTTTTTTAATAGTTGTCTGGGCTCAATCACTAAAAGTTGAAATTCCATTATCATTTGGAAGAATAAGAGGATACGGAGTTAAATGGCCTCTTGCATTTTTCTATGCGTCGGTAATTCCAGTTATTTTAACTGCGGCTTTAGTTGCAAACATACAATTATTTGGAGGGTTAATAGAAAATTGGAGAGGAAGTCCAACCTTTTTAGGAAGTTTCGCAGGAGGTCAGCCAATTTCCGGTTTGGCTTTTTGGATAGGTTCAACTAATTTACTGGAATTAATTATAAGAGGCGGATTTTTATGGAAATATTTGCTCCAGTCATTAATTCATATTTTATTTTATATGGGGTTGGCTACTTTATTCTCGGTATTTTGGGTTAAAACAGCAGGGATGGATGCAAAAAGTCAGGCCCGCAAAATTGCTGCATCGGGGCTGCAAGTTTCAGGATTCAGGCAGGATATAAGAATTTTAGAAAGTATTTTAGACAGATATATAATGCCTTTAACTGTGATGGGCGGTGCGGCAATCGGACTACTGGAACTTCTATTTTATTGGTAATTATGATTTTCCACCAGTTTTACCAAAGCATTGCGCAGCAGCATATGACTGATATGAATCCTGCAATGAGAAAATTCATGGGGGGAGATTAAAAAAATAAATTAAAATGGAAAATAATAAAACGACAATAGAAATTCCGACAAAATTCAATCCTGCAACTCAAAAATATGAACCGGACATGGAAAAACTCAATGAAAAAGTTAACGAAATAAATAAAAAAATAGAATCAAAGAGTTCAGAGAAAGAATCTAAAGACGAAAAAAAACATTCTGATTTAAGAGATAAAAAAGGAAGCGCCAAGGAAGGAAGTTTTACATTAATTATTATAATAATGTTTGTTTCTTTATTAATTGCCTCTTTATGGGATAAATATCCTGCAATAAAAAATTCTGTTCATGCGGTTTTAAATCCAAGCGCCGGGACTTTATTAAACTGGAATTTAAATATCGGGATGCTGATTGTTGTTTTTGCAATTACTCTGCTAACGACAATTGTCCAGAAATACGCGACAAATCAGGAAGCTCTGAAAGAATTAAGAAAAGAACAAAAAGAAATTCAAAAACAAATGAAGGAATTTAAAAATCATCCAGAGAAGATGATGGAATTGACAAAAAAACAATGGAAACTAATGCCCAAACAAATGAAATTAAGCATGCGCGCCATTGCTTATACAGGTATTCCGTTTATTTTATTTTTTAGATGGTTTGGAGATTATTTTGTTGAAGCTGAAAAATTAGCGGGAGAACCGGTTAGATTATGGCTTGGCATGAGTTGGTTTTTATTTTATATTTTATTTGCAATAGTTTTTGGAGCAATATTAAGAAAATCTATGGATGTTGTTTAAAAGCTGCATTTTTCTTTGAAAAATGAAATTATTTGATTTGCTCCGAAATAGACATTCGTCATATTTCTCCGCAAGAAGTTTGTCGTTGCCGATAAAATTTTGAAGTAAAGCTAAATTCTATTAAGTTTGTTCAACTTGGAATTAAATTCTAAATCATTTGAACCGGATGTTTACAGCTCCCATCTCATTAAAACCTGGAAAAAATAAAAATTAACTTTTAAATTTAGCTTCAATTATCTGTGAAATTGGCTTCCCTGTTTTTTGTTTTATTTTCTTTAGCTTATTGATAGTTTCCAGTGACAGGGTTATGTCAATTCTTTTTCTCTGAAACGGAAGTTCGTGAGTCTTGTCATAATTTTCAAGAATTTCAAATACATTTTTATATTTCTTCAGGATTTTATTTATTTGTGTTTGTTTTAATGTCATTTTATACAGCTTTTAATCCTCCATTCAATATTTCTCCAAATCCGCGATTGATTCTTAGCAAATCTTCCTTACTAATTTTCATACACATAAATAATGGTAAGCTGTATTTAAACTTTTCTGTAATTTGAAAATAATGTTGTTCATACTTTCATCCCGGGTTTTGACCGCTTAATTGGAGAAGGAATTCCTCACGGAAATGCCGTTCTTATTGAAGGGGGGCCTGGAAGCGGAAAAACTATTTTCTGTTTGAATTTAGTTAAAACAATGTGCCAAAAAGGGAAAAAAGTTTTGTATATGAGTTTTGAAGAGCCAGAAAAAAGACTTTATAAATCTCTTAAAACATTTGGCGCAAAAACGGAAGAGTATGAAAAGAAAGAACTTTTATATATAAAAAGATTTAACGCTTTGGATATAGCAAGAAGTGTTGAAGCTCTTTTAAGCGAAGCAAAAAAAGAACTTTTAATTGAAGTCCAGCCCGTTTTAATTCCGGCAGATTTCAAGCCGGATATAGTTATTGTAGATTCTCTTTCCTCAATATCAAGCGCATTCTCGGGGGAAAGTTCAAGATTTAGAATTTATATGGAGCAATTATTCAGATATTTAGAGGGTCATAATATAACTTCTTTTTTAATTAGAGAGGTTTCCAATCCAACTCATACCGGAAATATTTTTGTTGAGCCCGGAGAGGCAGTTTCTTTTCTGGCTGACGGAATAATTGTGCTCTATAATGTTTTTCATTCCAAAGGCGAGAGAAAAAGAGCTTTAGAAGTTTTAAAGATGAGAGGCATAGCCATTGAAAGAAAAATAGTTGAGTTTGATATTCAGAAAGGAAAAGGGGTAACGGTCTATCCAAACAGGCTTCTTAAGGGAAAATATATTCTAACATAAAAACGAATGAAAAACAGGAAGTTTTTCAACAAACTCGCCCAAGCGAATGCGAACATTCCCATTCATTCAAAATTTCAGTTTTGAACGAAAGCGTGGTCGAGTTAAAGACGAACAAAAAATAGGAAATTTTTTGACAAACTCGCCCAAGCGTGGTCGAGTTAAAGACGAACAAAAAATAGGAAATTTTTTGACAAACTCGCCCAAGCGTGGTCGAGTTAAAGGAAAATATATTCTAACATGATTTTCTTAGAAAATGTGTAATTTATGAGACATACGTTCTGTCCTTTAAACACATAAATTTGGTTCACTTTGTTTACAATAGATAAAAAAAGACAATTAGAAAAGTTTAAATACTTTAAGTAATACATGTATTACATGATAGAAATGGAAACAAAGTTAAGAAGAATGGGAAATTCACTCGGAATAATCGTTCCTGCAGAAATAATCTCTTCTAAAGGTTTGAGAGAAGGTGAAAAATTGAATGTGAATATTGAGGAAAAAGGATTTTCTACAGTTGAAGATATGCTTAGAGAGGCGCGAAAACAAAAATTAAAATTTAAAAGATCAACACAAGAAATTTTGGACGAAATTGACAGGGAATTGGAATAAAATGTATTTTTATGATACTTACGCTTTAATTGAAATAATTAAAGGAAATCTCAATTTTGATAAGTTTAAAGAAGCAACTCCAATATGCATTATTCAAAACTTATTCGAATTACATCAAGCTTTATTAAGAGATTTTAATAAGAAGACTGCTGATTACTGGATAAATAAATTTGATTATAAATTACTTGAAATTTTAAAAGAAGATATTATCAAAGCCTCAGATTTCAGATTTAAACATAATAAACTTAAACTTTCTATGACTGATTGTTTGGGATATATTCTTGCTAAAAAGAATAAATTAAAATTTTTAACTGGCGATGAAAAGTTTGAAGATTTTGAGTATGTTGAATTTGTTAAGTAAATGCCTTTAGTTAATAAGTTTATTGCAAAAATTATCTTATCTTCTATATCCTTCTAAAGAAATAATAAGATTATTAAGAAATAATAAGATTTATAAAGAAATATTATATTAAAATAGATATGAACAAAAAGGTGACGCTTAGCATTGATGCTAAAACTTATGAGAATTTTCAAAAATACTGCGAAGAAAATGCGGTCATGCTTTCTAAAAAAATTGAAATTTGGATTAATGATTTTTTGAATGAAAAAAAGGGAGGAGTTAAAAAATGAAAAATAAAATAAAAAAGTTGGTAATATTTGGAATCTCTCAATCTCAAAATCGTAAAGTTTATAAAACAAAGATATTTAGTAATTTTAACATGTTCCCAGTGATCCCTTGCGGGTCACTGGATGCTTTTTATTCTGACTTTGGAGGGGTTTTAAATGAGTAAAACTCTTGTGTTTATTGATGGCGGTTTTTTGTCCAGATTATCCAAGCATTTTGGAAAAGGCAAACATTTAAAGTTTGATTATCTTGGTTTTTCAAAATCTTTAGCAAAAAAGAAAAATTTGCTTTTAGAAAAAATATTTTATTATACTGCCCCCCCTTTCCAACCTAGTTTTCCAAATAAAGAAGAGATTTTAAGAAAAAAAGGATATGACAAATTTATTAGTAAATTTAGCAGAGAAAAATTTGTAGAAATAAGGGAAGGAAGGGTTCAGAAATTAATTAATTCAAGTGGAGAGATGGAGTTTCATCAAAAAGGAGTTGATACTTTAATGACTTTAGATTTGGCTTTTGTGAAAGATAAATTTCATGAAATTAAAAAATTAATTTTAGTTACAAGTGATACTGATTTTTGCCCAGTTATTAAAGAATTGAAAAAGTTTGGGATTGATGTTGTTTTATTTACTTATTCAGATAAAAAAAGGGATTCAGATTTTTTCTTATCTAACCATTTGGTAGATTGTTGCTCAGAAGTAGAGTATTTAGAAAAAGAAGATTTGCTGAAAAATTCATTTAAACAAGAAAGCGGGCAGGTAAAAAATGAAAAAGAAATATTTGAATAAAAACTCTAAATCAAGAAAACAAAATCTAATATTAATTGGAATTTTTATGGCATTTAGTCTGCTTGTTTTTATTTCTGCTGTTGCGCCAAGGGTGGAAATTGCAAGCCCTGCTAATAATAGTTTTCTGGGAGTTAATAATATTTTTATGAATGTCTCCGCAAATGAGACGCAATCAGAGCTAAGAAATATTACATTTTATTTATTTAATTCAACTGGTAGTCTAAACACCAGCTTCACTGAAAATCTCTCGCTTTCTGTTAATTTATTGAATAATTCTTATAGTATTATGGAAGGTATTAGTGCGACGAGTTATTATACAAATGACCTAACTTATGGTCCAGAAAAGGTTAGAGATAATATATTTTCTAATAGTGCATGGATTAGTGGAAATCTAGTAACTACAAACCAAAACATAACAATTAATTTTACCTCTCCTCAAATATTTGATACAATTGAGGTTTTTAGTGGTTGGCAGGGTGATTTACTTAGTTCTCCAAATATTCTTCCTGGACTAAAATTGTAAGCGCTAAAAGTTTATTTGGGGCTGTTCCAGTATTAGGACAGTTTGATACAATTAATTTTACAGAACAAAATAAAAAATATTTAAGATTAGAATTTAAAGATAATTGGGGTTCTACAAACTATATAGCAACTCAGGAGATTAGAGTTTATAAAAATAATAGAACAAATTTGGCAAATTTAAGTTCTACAATTGTGACTGCAACAGATACAGTGGGAGGAAGTATAAATCTCACAAGGGATCAGACCAATAATTTTACTAATCAGGATTGTTGCAGATGGTATACAAATGATGGAGTGTTGGGAGTATTTAATGTTAATATAACCTGGAATTTTGGCTCTCAAAAAAGAGTCAACTCATTAGAATGGTTCAGCGAAGGGGGGAGCACTAACTATATGCCGCAAAATTATTCTATTTTAGTTTCAAGTGATGGCTCAAGTTATACAGAAATAGGGAATGGAACTTTTGTTGGAGGTATAGCTAAAATTGAAAGAATAAATTTTAGTGAGCAAAATACGCAATATTTGAGAATACGACTAAAAACTGGTTATGAACCTACAAATATAGTTGCTGGGGAAATTGAAATCATAGAAGTTGATGACAGATATTATACTCATAATTTCACTGGATTGTCTGACGGCGTATATAGAATTAATTCAACTGCTTATGATATTTACAAACTTGCCGGCTCAAGCGCGACGCAGAATGTAACAATTGATACAACAAAA
>JACOWL010000029.1 GCA_016176815.1 Candidatus Pacearchaeota archaeon | reverse complement strand
TGCATTTTCTCTTTCTTTTTCAAACTCTTCACGTCTCTTTCGAAGATGTTTCATTATTTCTCTTTCCTCATCAATAAATCCGGAATGCATTGTTGTAGGGTAATCAATTTCTCCTCTTAATCCAAAATAACTATCATTTCTATATCGTATAATTGTAATCATAAATAAAAAAGTAATTAATCATTTAAAAGAATTATTATCTCATAAAATATATCTACTGATTCTCAGCCAGCCCCTTTCTCGTCCTTATTTTCCTAATAACATCTGCCTGCAGCGACGCCGGGATTTTTTCAAACAACTGATCAACCAAGGACGAAATTCCTCTTCCTTCTGTCGCGCTTCTTAAATCCGAGCTCCAGCCGAGCATTTCAGCGACGGGAATTTTTGCTTTTATTTCCACACTTCCTAATTCCTGGCCCATATCAAGCATTTGTCCTCTCTTGCTTCCGACTAATTTTGTAGCCGCCCCCATAAAACTTTCAGGAACTTCAATCATATGAATCTGCAGCGGCTCCAGCAATGTTGCGCCTGCATTTTTCATTGCTTCCGTAATTGCTTCTCTTACAGCAGGATAAACCTGCGCCGGCCCTCTATGAATAGCGTCTTCGTGAAGCTTTATGTCAGTAAGACAAACTTTCATTTTCATGCACGGCTCTCTTGCCAGCGGTCCTCTGTCAATTACCATTTCAAAAGCTTCCATTACCATTTCAATAACTTCTCCGATATGAACTTCTCCTCTTGTCTCGTCCATTAAAACATTTCCTTTGTAAATTTCTCTTACATCTCTAATTTCATCGCTTCTCCATCCAAGACCTGTAAAGAATTTTGTAACCTCATCAGATTTTTTCTTGACTCTAATTTCAGGAAGCTCTCCTTTTATAATGCCGTCGTAAATTTGGTCATCCAGGGGCTCAACCCTTATAAAAAAACTATTATGCTTGTTTGGGCTTCTTCCTTCAAATGATTTGGAAGCTTTTGATATAGTTTCTCTATATACTACAATAGGAGCAGAAGTTTTAACTTCTAGTTTTTTTTCTGTTTTAATTCTGTTTTCAATAATTTCTAAATGAAGCTCTCCCATCCCTGAAATTAAACTTTCTCCTGTTTCTTCATTAATTTCAATTTTTATAGACGGGTCTTCTTTTGCAATTTTTCTTAATATTTCAATTAATTTTGGGAGATCTGCAGTTTTCACTACTTCAATTGATTTAGTAATAACGGGCTGGAATAAATGTTTTATCTCTTCAAAAGGCGTTTGTTCTTTTAGCGTGATGGTTTCACCGACGTCAATATCCAAACCGCTGATTGCCAGAACATTTCCTGCAGGCACGCTTTCCATTTGTTCGGGTTTAATGCCGTTGTAAATTAAAACTTGCTGGATTCTTCCTTTTTTCTTTGCTTGATTTGCCCAAATTTCCATGCCATTAACAATTGTGCCGGAATATAATCTTCCTGCGCAAATTTCTTTTCCTGATCTTGGATCAATTACGATTCTCGTCACAACAAACGCGATTTCTCCGTCCTTATCGCAATTAAGAAGACCTTTTCCAAAATCAGATTCTAAATCTCCTTTCCATATTTTTGGAATCCTGTATTTTTGCGCTTCTAACGGATTAGGCAGATGTTTTACCGCCATATCAAGAATAACTTCATTCAACGGCGCATTTTTCCAGACCCATTTATCCCTTTCTTCTTTTTCAAGTTCATAAATTTTATAAATATCTTTAAAACTTATATTTTTCTTTTTCATAAAAGGAATAGACAATGCCCAATTTTCCCTCGCTGAACCAAATGCAACGCTGCCGTCCGCTACATTAACCTGCCATTTATTTGCAAACTCTTTTTCAGCAATCTGGCTTATCAGCAAATTAAACTCTTCAATAATTTTTGTAAATCTTTTTTGCATTTGTTCTGGGGTATATTTTAATTCAGTAATTAATCTGTCTACTTTATTTATGAACAAGACCGGTTTTACTCTTTCCCTTAATGCTTGCTTTAAAACAGTTTCAGTCTGCGGCATTATTCCCTCGCTGGCGCATACAAGGACGAAAGTCCCATCAATAGCTCTCATAGCTCTTGTAACATTTCCGCCAAAATCCACGTGCCCCGGAGTGTCAATTAAATTAATTAAATATTCCTGCCCCTGATATTCGTGAGCCATAGAAACATTTGCGGCGTCAACAGTCATTAATCTTTCCTGCTCATCTATGTGCTGCCAGGTTGCCATTCCTTCTTCTAAAGAACCGGCCGCTTTTTCTGACATTGCTCCGGCAGCAGCGAGAAGATTATCTGTAAACGCCGTTTTTCCGTGGTGAATATGCGCGCTTGTAGCGACGTTCCTGATATTTTCCTGACTAAATACAAGTCTTTTTATCTTTTCAATATTTGATTCCTTTGATGCCATGAGAATAAATTGAAGAATTAGTTTTTAAAGTTTTGGTGGAAGAATTAAAGAAATAAGTTTCTAAAGTTAAGAAATTCAGCAACACTCTTGAAAAGATAATTACCTTTTAATCAAATTATTCTTTTGCCTTTTAAGTTCTTCTTTTATAAAAAAGTCAGAAATTCTCATATCAATGTCTAAAAATAATTGTGTTAGTTTATTTTCTTTGTCAAGCGCATAAAGCCACGCTTTTCCCAGTTTTCTTGTTTTTTTGATAATGCCTTTTTTAATCAGCAATTCAATAATTTTTTCCACCGTCTCCCATTTTGTTTCAGTTTCTCTTGAAATAAATGATATCGGATAGTCAAAATCTTCAAAATTAATAAAAAAATCCAAAACTTTTACAAAAGGAGATTCTCCAAAAGCTAATGTAAATGATGACTTTTCCATTTATTTTCTAAATTTCCCTGATTTAAATATTTTACTATTTTGGATTTTAAATAACTTTTAGTAAAATGTTTTTTTTTGCATAAAATATAAAAGATCCTATTGTTCTGACTATTTATGTCCATAAAAAAAGCTATTCTAAAAAAACTTTTTAGGCACAGATATATTGGCGGGAGGCATACTGAAATTAGAAATGCAATGAAAAGTTTTCCTCCAATATTATTAAAGGAAGTTAAGGAAGAAATAAAAAATTTAATAAAAGAAGGATATTTACTATCCAAGACGAGTACGGGAGAAATCCATATTAGTTTAAATCCAAGAAAATTAAATGAAATAAGAAGTGAAATAATTGATTTTGATTAATCACTTCTTACTATCGAGCAGAATCAGCCTGAGATTCAGCTTCCTTTTTTTTCCTGACCGCAAAACTTTCTCCATTATTATCAAAAGCCAGAACAATTTCTTCTGCAAGCGCCTGTGCAAAAGTTTTCTTTTGCAAAAGTTTTCTTTTTGTTAAATGATTTGTCAGATGCTCCGTGCGATAAATGTTTTAGGGCAAGATTAATTCTTCTTATTGGAGAGACATCAACAGCCTGCGGATATCTTGCGCCACCGTATTCAATGACCGTTATTTCATCTCTCGGCGCCGAATTTTCAATCGCTTTAACTAAAATTTCAACCGGGTTTTTTCCTGTTTTCTTCTCAATCATTTCAAAAGCTTCTAAAACTATTTTCATATTTCTCGTATATTTTCCTGTTGATTTTTTTTGAATTTTGTGTTTTTTTCCCCGGTGTCCGGCAACTGCGAGTTTGTTAACTTTTGTCTGCCCGAATTTTTGGACATTTCTCCCGTAACTTTTCAAAATTAATTTTGGCTCGCAATTTATCACTGCTTTTAAGCCCGGATCTTTAACTTGAATTCCAGAAACATCATATTTGTCAAAAATTTTAAATTGCTGCATCATTTTAATTTTTTTATTAAACCATTTATTCTTAAATCAGTATGCAGGATTATGGATTCAACTTTTTTATTGTTATATTCATTTTTAAAATCAAATTTCTTTTGATTGATATATTTTTTATTATCTCTATATTCATCCATTTTATCTTCTTCCCTTCTCAATTAATCCCTGCCACAATCTGTGCAAAGGCTGGTCATTTACTTTAATTACCTGATATCTTACTCCCGGAATATCTCCTTTGGAACGCCCCTGTTTTCCGCCGATTCTTTCAATAATAACTTCATCATGCTCGTCAATAAATTTCTGGGCAAGATTTCCCGGAATAAATGCAGTAACACTTTTTCCGTTTTTAGTCAACTGGACCTTGCAGCATTTTCTCAACGCTGAATTTGGCTGCTTTGCTTCTTTTTGGACTTTTTGAAGAACAATTCCTTTTGCCTGATTAGCTCCTTCAAGAGGATCAAATTTAGCATAAAGATTTAAAATTTTTACTTTATAATTTCTGTCTTTCCATCTAAATTTTTTCCTGTCATTTATTTTTTTCTTTGCGGTTTTTAATCCCATGATAATTAAATTGAGAGCGCGGTTTATAAAGTTTTTTAAGTTAATGTTTATTGAAGAAATATGCAAGTATAACCGAACATACTCCAAGAAGAGCGACTACATTTGAAATTATTATTGGATAATTAGTGATAGAAATTCCGTAAATTAACCAGATAACAAC
>JACOWL010000003.1 GCA_016176815.1 Candidatus Pacearchaeota archaeon | reverse complement strand
CAGATGGTAGATTATTGTTTAGATACGAATATAATTATAGAATTTTTTAAGGGAAATGAAGAAATTGTAAAAAAGATAAACGCTCTTTTTGAAAAAGATCGTTTATTTATCAACTCAATTAGTCTATGTGAAATTTATAGGGGAATTTATTTATATTCTAAGGATAAAAGATTAAAAAAAGAATTAGATGACCTGAAATCCCTTTTGCACTTTGCTACTTTTGTCACATTAGATTTTGATTCCTCTGAAGAATTTGGAAAATTATCTTATGAACTGAAGAAGAAAGGAAAACCTACACAAGAAGCAGACCTAATGATTGCATCAATATGCAAGACAAACAATTTAGTTTTAGTTACTAAAGACAAAAAGCATTTTAAGAATTTGGGAATTAAAGTTGAAGATTGGTGATTTTTTGTGACGATGGGGAAGCCTTGATGATTTGGATACCTGCTTCGCAGAAATTAAGAAAATTGCTATGTGAGAAAATTTTAGAATCTGAATTAACCAATCAAATTATAGAAATTAACTCACACCTTAAATTTGGAATTGATAATAAAATGGAAAAATCTTTTTGTTTATTATTCTAATTGAAAAATAGATTATTAACTTACAAATAGTAACAAAACCGAAAGATTTATAAATATAAGTTTTCTATTTTATTATAGGAGGATAAAATAAAATGAATAAACACTTAGAGAATATAGCTAAAGATGGATTGAATGCTTTAAGAGATGCTATAGTTGTAGGAGGAATCGCATATTTGATTTGCGAAGCTGGAGAGAATGCCCTAGATGAAAGTATCTTAAAAGCAAAAGTAATTGGAACCGTTGTAGGACTTGCAGACTATGGTGCTCGTTTATTTGAAAGATATTTACCTGATGCATATTTTGACCACCTAGCAAAACCATAAAAAGTCTAATAATAAAATTTAGCTGTTTAGGACAACCTCCTAAATAAATCCGAGCAACTTGTTGCGAGCTATTTAAAAATAAAATCTTTTATTTTCTCTTTTTAAATTCTTTCATCATCTCCTAATGTATAGTTATCTTTAAAAGGGAAATTGATTTTTAATACCTGCTTAAATTTTAATATAAATTTTTGATTTATAAAAATAAAATGAAAATCGGAAATATTGAATTAAAATGGCTCGGACATTCAGGATTCTTAATTAGAAATTCAAAAAAAATTTACATTGACCCGTATAATATTCCTGAAAATTCTGAAAAAGCGGATTTAATCCTCATAACTCACAGCCATTATGACCATTGCAGTTTTGAAGATATAAACAAAATTATTCAGGAAGGAACAAGGATAGTTATGCCGGCAGATTGCCAGAGCAAAATCACGAGATTTGAAACTCCGATTAAAATGGAAGTTATTCAACAAGGACAAGAGTTGGATTTAGGAGATTTAAAAATTTCTGCTGTGCCAGCATATAATATTGACAAGCAATTTCATCCAAAAGACGATGCCTGGCTTGGATATTTAATTAAGATGAACGATGTTTTGATTTATCATGCCGGAGATACCGATATTATTCCGGAAATGCAAAAATTAACAGGACACAGACAGGAAGGAAAAGAATTTATCGCGCTTCTTCCAGTTGGAGGAAGATTTACAATGTCTGCAGAAGAAGCTGCTGAAGCAGCGAATATAATCAAGCCGACTTTAGCGATACCCATGCATTACGGAAGCATTATTGGAACAGAAAAAGACGCTCAGGAATTTGTTGAACTTTGCGCTGAAAAAGGAATTAATGCAAAAATTTTGGAGAAAGGAGAATAAAAGAATAAAAAACAAGAAGTTTTTTAACAAATTCGTCTTTTCTAACAAAAATCCGAATTAAGGGATGAATTTAGTTTAAATTATTTTTTCAACATTGAATTTTTTCGCTGAATTTGCTCTCTTCGTTTGGATTTATTTATCTTCTACCATAAACCGCTTTTTAATTACTAATAAATTCCCTTATAATTAATTTTTCTAACTGTGACAGACAACTGGGTTGGGCGGGCGGGACAGACTCTCCATCTTAAAGATAAAAATTTCTCTTTAATAATTTCAATACTTTTAAAAAATACAAATATTTTGCTTATTTATGTTTGACCCATTCCTCAGACGAAAAACTTCAGTTCTTTCAAAATTAGATAAATCCTCTATCGGCAAATGGGATAAAAAAATTATTTCTTTATGCAATAAAATAAACAAATCAAAAAATTATTACACTGCTTCATCATGTTCAGGAAGAATTGTTTTAATGATTGCTCAAAATAAAAAATCTCATAATTTATTTTTAAAAATCTCTCATGAATTAATCTCTTTTAACTGGCTGAAAAATAATTTAAATAAGATTAAAAATAAATTTGTTAAATTTAAATGCGAACCGCCAATTTTTCATGTTGTCTGCAGAAATTTAGAAAGCGCTTCATTGCTGTTGGAAAAAGCAAAAATCTCGGGAATGAAACACTCTGGAATTCATTATCTTGGGAAAAATCCAATTCTTGAAATTCACGGCGACGACAAACTGGAATTTCCAATAATAAATAAAAATAAAATCTTAGCCAACGATAATTTTTTAAAATTAATTGCAAAAGAATCAAACGAAAAATTAAAAAAATCCTGGAAAATGATTAAAAAACTTGAAAATTCGCTAAACAACCTATCTTCTTAATTTCCGAAATTTTTATAAAGAAGTGATTACTTGATATTTTAAGATTCTACATAGTAGAATTAGATATAACCCTGAAAGGAGGTCAAAAAAACAAAAGATGGCATTAGATTTTGCAAAAGAGGCAATACAAAACGCTTCTACACACAGTATTAATTTTGATGAATTAAAAGCTGGCAAGGCAAACATTAAAGTTATTGGTTGCGGAGGATGCGGTTCTAATATGGTTACCTGGCTTTTTAATAAAGGTATCAACGGCGCTACTATTTACGCAGCAAATACAGATGCTCTTCATCTCAGCGTTACAAAAGCCGACGAGAAAATTCTTATCGGTAAAGAGTTAACAAGAGGACTTGGCGCAGGCGGAAAACCTACAAAAGGAAGAGAAGCTGCTAAAGAAGCATTAGTTGAAATCAAAAAAGCTGTTGGAAATGCAGATATGGTATTTGTCCTTGCTGGAGAAGGTGGTGGAACCGGAACAGGCGCAGCGCCAGTAGCAGCTCAGGTTGCTAAAGAAACTGGAGCAGTAGTTATCGGCGTCGTTACCATGCCCTTTGAATCTGAAAAAGCAAGACTTGACAAAGCTGAATTTGGATTACAGGAGCTAAGAGATAGCACAGATACTTGTATTGTTCTCGATAATAATAGACTTGTAGATATTGCTGGTCAGTTGCCTATTGAACAAGCTTTCGCTGTTGCGAATGAACTTGTGAGCACCATGATTAAAGGAATTGTTGAAACAATTACTCTTCCTAGTTTAATTAACTTGGATTATGCAGATGTTTCCTCAATTATGAAAGATGGCGGTGTTCGGTGTTTCAGTAATAGGTATCGGTGAAGCAGACTCACAGGACAGAGTTAATGAAGCTGTTCGACAAGCCCTTACTCATCCTCTACTTGATGTGGATTACAAAGGTGCTAGTGGAGCATTAATTCATGTAACTTGCGGTCCGGATTTAAAACTTGAAGAGTTTGACATTATCGGCAGAACTGTATCAGAAAATCTTAACCCAGACGCGCAAGTTATAATTGGAGCAAGAATTAGCAAAGATTTCGTCGGCAAAGTCCGAGTTATTACAATTATGACTGGAGTTAAATCTCCGTATGTGTTGGGCAAGGATTCAGGCATGGACAGAGAACAAGTTCATAGAGAAATGTCTGATTTAGGCATTGAAATTTTATAATTAAAATATTTTTTTTATTTACAAACCGGGCGGATTTTCCGCCCGAAATTTTTTTTATTCTTGTATTTTTAAGATAAAATAGAATTAATTTCATTAAGTTTCTCAAATAAAAGTTTGCCTTTTTTATTTAATTCATAACCCTTTTCGGTTTTATTTACAAATCCTTTATTTACCAAATAATACAAAACTCTTTGAAGAGTCGTATGACTTACTTTTGTTTCTCTAAAAAATTTTCCATAAGTAGATGCATTTTTATTTAAAATATTTAAAACTTTAAGCAAACAAAAGTTTTCTTTGAATTTGAATATCATGCATCGAAATAACGATATTTTTATAAATAAAGAATACATCGTTATATCGTTGTTAAGAAATTGACAATAATTCCTGTTTTTACGGGAAAATAAAATATTTGAAAGGAGGTAAAAAATGAAAAAAAATTTAATTTTTGGAATGTTATTGGTTAGTGTTCTTTTGATAACTTCTGTGGTTTCTGCAGGGATTACTGGATATGTTACAACAAGACAATCTTTGTTAGCCGACAGTGTGACTGCAACTTTAAAACAAGTTGATAGAGGTGGAACTGCTACTATCGTTGTTGAAGATACAACTACTGGAAATGTAGAAACTGTCAGAGTAGCAGAAGGACAAACTGCAACAACTTCAGAAGGAACTGAGATTACTGCTTCTAATTTACGAACAGGAGGTCTTTTTAGAAAAGCAGGCGGAGAGATTAGTGTTGTAACTCCGACAGTGGAAGAGGAAACATCTTGTAAGAAGATTTCTATATATGAAGGGCAAGGAATAGAGTATTGGGGAATGGATTTTTCTCTTATTAAAGCAAGTGCAGGCTCTAATCTTGAAATTGATGGCGAATCATTCAATGTTGCTGAAGGCTCTTATTATGGACTCCCAGTAGGAGGTTCTATGACTATTTTAGGAATTAATAATCAAGTGTCTCCAGGTTATATACTAGTAGAATTTTGCGGTAAAGATGAACAATCTGAAGAAGAAACACATATACATATGATTAATCCACAGCAAATTAAAAGATATAATCCTTCTATGGCAGGATCACAAATCAGCTTGGGAGAAAAAGTAGTTGATGCAAATGGGAATGTTGTTGGAACATTGTTTAACAAAAAGGTTGACTGTGTAAGAAAAGACGATATTTTGATTGAAGGAGGATTTACAATAAATCATGCAGGCGGTGCTGCTTATCCATATCCAGATAGTTATGATATTTTAGCAGATGCCCCAGTTCATGATGGCAATGGTTATTTAGTCACGATTTTTCAATCAGCAAGTGCACAGACTAAAATAGCCTCTGTAACTGTAGAAATGGTTTGCGCTCAGACAGAAACTGCAGCCAATAAGATATCATCACACTTTCCTTGGATTGTATCTTAACTTTAATTTATATTTAATTTGCCCTTTATTTTTTGAGGGCTTTTTCTTTTTTCTTTGACTCTCTTGAATCCGAAATATATATAAATTCAGGCAATATAGTTTAATCATGGCGCAAAATGAAGAAATCATAATGTTAAGAAATGAAGTAAATTCTTTAAAAGAAATGGTTGAAAACATTGCAGTTTTAATAAATAAAAAATTTATTCAGGAATTATATGGGGAAGTTAAAAATATTGAAGCAGGCGATTATTTAAGTGAAGAAGAGTTTGAACAAAAACATAAAATCAAAATTCATTAACATCTCTTAGATATCCTGTCCGTATATAATTATCACATTCATCTTTATGTTTTAAGGATAATAACCAAACTTCATTGAGATTTTTTTGAATTACATAAAAAATTCTAAAAGATTCAATTTTAAATTCCCATAAAGTTGGTTTAGTGTAAAAAAGAGGTTTTCCTATCTGCTCCGGAGTTTCCTTTAATCTATCTAATTTTTTAACAATTTGCATATAAATAGATTTATCTATTTTTCCAAACTCTTTATCAAATTTCTTTCCAAATTTAAGAGCATAACCCATCTCTTTAATAGTGAGAATTAGTTTATATAATTTTATAAATTTGCAATTTTTTTTTCTTTTTTCCATTTCAGAGAATTTTTAAACAACTAATCTTTCATTTATTAATATGATAAAGAAAAAGGAAGTGAAAAATAAAAAATTCAGTTTAAAAAAAGAGTATCAAAAAAGCTGGAATTATCTTAAAGAGTCCAAAAAATTTATTTGGGCAGTTATTGGAATTTTTTTGGCTTTTGTTTTAATTGGTTTTTTTATTCCTGTTCCGGAAATTATTTCAAAACAAATTTTTGAATTTATAAAAGAAATATTAGGAAAAACAGAAGGAATGTCACAAGGCAGATTAATCAGTTTTATTTTTTTAAATAATATTCAGAGCAGTTTTTTAGGAATGGTTTTTGGAGTTTTTTTTGGAATTTTCCCTGTAATTTCTGCAATCGCAAACGGATATCTTCTCGGCTTTGTTGCGAATTTTGCTATTCAGGAAGACGGAATTCTTTCCTTGTGGAGAATTCTTCCGCACGGAATTTTTGAACTGCCTGCTGTTTTCATTTCTTTTGCATTGGGATTAAGACTTGGAGCAAGTCTTTTTAGTAAGAAAAAATTCAGAAAATTTAATGAAAATTTTATTTCTTGCTTGAAAGTATTTATTTTAATAATAATTCCCTTGTTAATTATTGCGGCAATTATTGAAGGGAGTTTGATTTTCTTGGGAGCTTAACCCTTCAAATCACTAATGCCTAAAATAACCAGCATTAATCCTATCAAAAGAACCAGCCAGACTATTCCACCCTGCAGAAAAGCAATTGCTGCTTCGCCCCAGGAAGGAAGTCCAAATGCTCCGTAAACTCCTGCGGCTAAAAGAATCAAACCAAATAAAATTGAAACTAATTTATTCATTGCATAATTTTAAGATATTTTTAATTTAAAAGCTTTTTGCTTCTTTGAGATATATTTATTAAATGATTTTTTTTAATTATATTATGGATATCAAAAAGACACAAGCTTTAGAAAAGAATAAAATAAACATAGCAAGAAAAAATATTTTAAGAAAAAGCAAAGAAATTGAAGGCGTCGTTATTAGGGGATATAACTTTGATAATGGAATTAATTATGAAGAAATTATAAAAAGCTATTCTTCAACAGGAGCGCAGGCAAGCAACTTGGGAAAAGCGATAGAGATTATAAATGAAATGATTAAAGAAAAAGCATTTATATTTTTAGGATATACTTCAAGCATGGTAAGTTCAGGGTTGAGAGATATTTTCAGATGGCTTGTCAAATACAAAAAAATAAATATAATTGTTACAACTGCCGGCGGAATTGAAGAAGATATTATTAAATGCTTGGGCGATTTTTACCTTGGAAATTTCAGGGCTTCCGGAGCAGAGCTAAGAGAAAAAGGAATTAACAGAATTGGAAATATTTATGTCGCAAACAATCGTTATATAGAGTTTGAAGAATTTGTTCAGCCGTTATTAAAAGAATTATATGAAAAACAGAAACAAACAGGAAAAATAATTTCTGCTTCTGATTTAGTTTGGGAACTTGGAAAAAAGATAAATAATGAAAAAAGTATTTGTTATTGGGCTTGGAAAAACAAAATTAAAATTTACTGCCCGGCTATTACCGACGGAGCTTTAGGGGATAACATTTATTTTTTTAAATCAAAAAACCCTGATTTTAAAATTGATATTTCAGACGACGCCGTTGAACTTAATAATTCTACAATTGGATTAAAAAAATCAGGAGTAATCTTGTTGGGATCTGGAATTATAAAACATTCTATTTTAAATGCAAATATGTTCAGAAACGGCGCAGATTATGCAGTTTATATAAATACGGAACAAGAATTTAATGCAAGCGATGCGGGAGCTTTGCCGGAAGAAGCGATTTCCTGGGGAAAAATTCTGCCTGAAGCAAGGCATGTAAAAGTTTTTGGCGATGCAACAATTATTTTTCCTTTGATTGTTGCGGAGAGTTTTGCAAAAGAGAAATAAAAATCCCTGCTCGCAGAAATTAATGTATTCTCAAGCATTCATAAAAATTTAAAACCCCTGCAAATTTAATAAAATCATGTATAAAAAATTTCTTGTGCTTGCAAGCAAACAGGACGAAGCTGGAATGAATATAGCAACACAGCTTTCACAATTTAGAAAAAATCCTGTTTCAGGAATTTTATCACGCGAAGAAAAATATTTTGATATTTATTTTGTTGATAGTTCAATTTTATTTGAAGAAAATTTAAATCCTGATAAGCTTAGCGAATATGATTTTGTAATTTTTGCTTCAAAACATAAATCAGAAAAACATGAAAAATCTCTGACAGTTCATGCTCCCGGAAATTTATCTTTTGAAGAGCCTAAATACGGAGGCAAACCGGGAAAAGTTTGCAAAGCTTCCGCTGTTTTTCAAAAACAAATTTTTATAAAATTAAAAGAAAACGCGGAAAAATCAGCGCTTAAAAAATACAATGTAACTATGGAAGCCACCCATCACGGTCCATTAATTAACAAGCCCTGCCTTTTTATTGAAATCGGAGCAACAGAAGAAGAATGGAGAGACAAAAGAGCAGGCTTTGCCGTCGCAAAAACAATTTCAGAAGCAATTGAAGAATTTAAAGAAAACAAATATTATGAAATTGCCGTCGGAATAGGCGGTCCGCATTATTGCCCCGAATTTAACAAACTCCAGTTAAATTCTAATGTTGCAATTTCTCATGTTATTCCAAAATACATCTCGCCAATTACAGAAGAAATGATTAAAGAAGTTTGGAAAAAAACAGATGAAGAAGTGGATTTTGCAATAGTTGATTGGAAAGGTTTGGGAAATGCAGAACAGCGTCAGAAAGTTGTTGATGTTTTGGAAGAAAGCCAGCTTCCTTGGAAAAAGCTGGGCGAGATTGAGAGGTGAAATTTAATTTATTACTTTTCCGTTTTCATAAATACTCATTTTTCTTTTTCTTAATTCTTTGAAAAATGGCTCAACAGGAACAATATATTCTGGAGAATAACTTCCGGTTTTATCTATTATCTTATTGTATATCATTTGCGCTATGATGCTTGCAGGCATTCCTGTATCAATGTTGCATCCTGCATCTCCCCATCCTTTCAAAGGAGGGACAACGCATTCCATTAATATTTTCCTGTTTTTTCCCTCGTATTTTCCTTTTATAAAAACCCACAAATTTTCAGTTTCAGTGTATCCTTTAGACATTTTTACTTTCTTTAACAATTCTGTCAGGAATTCAACGGGTTTTATTTTTGTTTCCTTAAAATCTATTTCTTCTTTGCTTGCAAGTCCAAGTTCAATCATTGGAAATATTTTTTTCGTTGAATGTTCCGGAAAACCAGCATAAAAGTCCAAATTTTTTATTCCTTTATTTTTACAATATTGATAAAAAGTATATGTTTCGGGGTGATGCCCCACCTTGATTTGTTTTTGTTTTCCAATTGCTCTATGATAAACTGTCACCGTAGAATCCAAAGGTTTTATTCTTTCAATTTTTCCATTATGAAGATAAGGAGCAATCATCGTGAACTCTTCCAAGATGCTTTGTATTGAGAAGGGAACAACAAATTTTTTTATATTAGAATTCCATGCAAAACCAACTTCAACAGTATCTATACTGTCAAATTTTTCAGCCGCATGATGAAGCATCACATTTCCTATTCCTGGGACAGAACCCCCTCCAGTAATATGAATGAGTCTTTTTTTCTTTAATGCATTATTCATAGCCAGCTGCTTTTTTGTCATTAATATGTCAGAGCCTAAATCAACAGAGTGAACTCCAGCCTCGGCAAATATTTTTAATGCTTCAATATTCCAGTCTCCCTCTGCGCAGTTTATTACAACTTTTGACCCGGAAGTTTTTATTATTTTTTTTGCATTTTTATGATCTCTTAAATCAAGATAAGCAAAAGTAACTTTTTTTCCATATTTTTCCAGCAAATGTTCAATCCTGCTTTTATCGCGCCCGCACATAAAAACAGTATATCCGCTTTTAATTAAATCAATAGCTGCAATCTTCCCCTGCATCCCTGTAGCCCCTATAATACAAAAATCAAATTTCATCTTTTACTTTTTTATTTAATATCTAATTAAAATGAATTTAAAAAATGTTTGATTTAAGAAAACGCCCAGTGCAGGAATTGAACCTGCGAGCCCCGAAGGGCCGAGATTAGCAATCTCGTGCAATACCACTATGCGAACTGGGCATGATTATAGAATTCATTTAATTGTTTTAAATCTTTTTATTCAAAATAGTAAACAACCTTTTCAAAATTTTCTATTTTATTATTTTTTATCTTAATTCCTTCTTTTTTTAACCTGAAAATTTTCTTTTTTATTCCGTCAGCAAATCCGCCAATACTTCCATCTGATTTAACAACACGATGACATGGAACTTTTGGAGCATAAGGATTTTTATTCATTGCATTCCCGACAGCGCGATAAGCTTTTGTTTTTAATTTTTTCGCTAAAATTTTGTAAGTTGTAATTTTTCCTTTTGGGACTTTTCTTAATACTTCATAGCATTTTTCGTAAAATGATTTTTTTGGCATTTTAAGTTCAATTACTCGCCACCCTTGTGGCTCGGATTTATTTATATTCTATCACAGACGGTTGATTTTTATTTATTAGATTTTGTATTTTTTTGTTATAATAATTTTTTTAATCTTTGCGAATGAAATGAGCCAAGCGTTTTTGCTTTTGACAAATTTTTATTATTTTATGAATAATGGGCGAGGTTGCGAGGGCGAATTGGAATTTATTAAAATATTTTGCGATTGAGTTAGGATTTATTATGGAGTGAAATAGCGAGGGAAGGATTTGAACCTCCGACCTCAGGGTTATGGGCCCTGCGAGCACTCCAGGCTGCTCCACCTCGCTATATTTTTTGAAACCTTGCAGAACTTATAAACCTAACTCTTTTTAAACAGAATTTTCTTTTTATTATCATGAAAAGAGGAAAGATTAACGAGAAAAAAGGGAATAAAAATATCAAACTTTTAGGCGGTTCAAGTCTGTTTAATGATATCGGAAGCGAGATGATAACTCCGATTCTTCCTTTTTATGTTACGGCTCTCGGCGGCGGAGGATTTGCAATCGGAACTTTAAGCGGGTTGCGGGAAGGATTGTCAAGTTTGTTTAAAATTCTCGGAGGATGGATTTCTGATAAAATTGGAAAAAGAAGAGGATTTGTATTTGCAGGATATTTAATTTCTGTAATCTCAAGATTTTTTCTTGTTCTTGCAAAAACTTGGCAGGCAATAATTGGATTAATTTCAGTTGAAAGATTTGGAAAATTAAGAGATGCTCCGCGCGATGCAATAATTGCGCAATCTACAAAAAAAAGGGGGAGAGGATTTGGAATTCATCAGGCTTTTGACGCTGCCGGAGGAATAATCGGAATTTTATTAGTTATTTTTTTATTTTGGAAATTGGGATTGGATTTTAAAATAATTATTTTAATCGCGGCTTTAATCTCATCATTTTCTTTAATTCCTTTATTTTTTGTAAGAGAGCCAAAAATAAAACCTGCAAAAGAAGGATTGTTTAAAGGAATAAAAAAATTAGATAAAAAATTAAAATATTTCATATTTGTCGCCTCTGTTTTCACGCTTGCAAATTTTGGACTTTATATGTTTATGATTCTTCTGGCAAAAAATTTTACGGGAAGCGTATTAACTTCCCTGATACTATACGCTGTTTTTAATTTTATTTTTGCATTATTTGTAATTCCTTTTGGAAAATTATCAGATAAAATCGGCAGAAAAAAAGTTTTATTTATGGGATATTCGCTTTTCTTATTTTTAGCGCTGAGTTTTATTTTTTTCTCAAGCTTAATTTATCTTGTAATAGCTTTTGTTGTTTATGGACTAATTTATGCAATGATAATGTCAAACCAGAGAGCATTAGTTTCTGATCTTTCAGGAAAAATGAAAGGGACGGCCCTTGGCTTTTTTTATTTTGCCGTTGGACTCATGAATATTCTGGCAGGAATAGTTGCAGGAATTCTTTTTGATATTAGTTATAAAATAATGTTTGCTTATCTGTCTGTTATCGCATTTATTTCAATTATTTTGTTGGCGTTTGTAAGGGAGAAATAATTATTTTATAACATCCGCAATCGTCCCGCTCATTGATGCAGGAAAAGTTACTAATGTGATTCTTTTAAATGCTAAAATCCAGTCTGTTTGCCAGGGAGCTTCTTGAATTAAGCTTAAAATAATTGCTACAACAAAAAAAGCAAGAATATATGTAAAAACAATTCTTTTTATAAAATGTTTATGGTGTTTTTTAAGTCCGTGTTCTTTATGATAATGGTAATAAGTAAATAAAGAAATAAAAATTAAAGATAAAAAGATAAATCCAAATATATTTTTCATTGGGAGCAACTCTCCCAAATCCCAAACTTCTTTTGTAAACCCAACAGGAATCGCCAAAATTGATGCTCCAATTATAACCTGCAGAACATCTTTTAAGTGAAACTCATGGAAAAACGGATCTTTAATTTTTTTTAAAATCATTTTTGTTCCACCCCTTTTTATAAAAACTCAATGTAAAGAGGATTTAAATAAATTTCTAAATGGAATTTTTAGAAACTAAAGAACTGCAATACCTGCTCACTTTGTTCGCAGAAATTAAAAAGATTGTCGTGTTGGGAAAGTTTGAGAATCTGGGTTAATCATCTATTTTAATTAAACTGTCTGGACTAACATTCTAAATAAATCCGAGCGAGAGTGCGAGCCGAGAGTTTTGGGATGCGACAAACATTTTAAATTAATAACGGCTTCCCAAAGCTCGAGCAGAGCAATTTCGTTTTTTAGAAAAAATAAAAAAGATTAAATCAACTAAAATTAAAAAATTAATCCGTGAAACAAGCATCTTAAATTAATCTCAAAACAATTCCAAAAAAATCTAAAATACAACAATCTTTAAAAACTATTTTTTTATTCCATTAATATGAATTTAATTCTTGGAATTGACGACGCTGGAAGAGGCCCAGTTATCGGACCAATGGCTCTTGCCGGATGTTTGGTTGAAGAAGAAACAGGAAAAGAATTAAGAAAATTAGGAGTCAAAGATTCAAAACAGCTTACAGATAAGAGAAGAGAATTTCTTGCAGAGATTATAAGACAAAAAGCTATCGCTTTTGAAGTGGTTCTCATTAATCCAAACGAAATAGATGGTGAAAATTCTCATGGAACAAATCTTAATGACTTGGAAGCTATTGCCTGCGCAGAGATAATAAATAAAATAAACAAGGGTTTTAAAAAAATTAAAGTTATTATTGACTGCCCGTCAGTAAGCATTGAAAAATGGAAAAATTTCTTGAAAACAAAAATAAATGACCTTTCAAATCTGGAAATTGTCTGCGAACATAAAGCAGATAAAAATTATTCAGAAGTTTCAGCAGCGTCAATTTTAGCAAAAAGCGCGAGAGAAAAAGAAATGAATATTTTAAAAGAAAAATACGGGGAAGAAATTGGCTCCGGTTATACATCCGACCCTGCTACTTGTAAATTCCTGGAAAAATATGCGGAAAAACACAAGGAATCTGGAATTTTCAGGCAGACTTGGACAACCTGGAAAAAAGCCTGCGCAAAATTGGAGCAGAAGAAATTAGTTTGATATTATTTTTTTAGAAAAAGAAGATGAGAGAGTTCTGTTATTTTGCTTCTTTTTTAAAAGAAGAATTTTTAAAGTCTATTCTCAATAAATTTTTATGACTGAATATGACAAAAAAATAGAATTAGATGAGAACACCATAACTATTAATAATATTATTATTGACGATGCAAATACATCAAAAATACTCAAAGATATTGCCGAAAATAAAAGAGAAGATTTTATCAAAAAAGCGATAATAATCGGAGCAATAGGTTTGAAAAATCTTTATCTTGCTGAAAATGTAGATTATATTGAAAAAGAATTTAAAGAACTTTTAAAGAATTCTGAATCTCAGTCTAAAGACCTTAGAAATGCTCTTGAAAGAGAATTCAGAGAACTTTTAAAAAATTCAGAGATTCAATCCAAAGATATAAAAAATAATTTAGAGAAAGAATTTAGGGAGTTACTTAAATCTTCTGAATCTCAGTCTAACACCCTTCTAAGAACTTCTGAAAATCAGGCAAAGGATATTTGGACAAATTTTGAAAAAGGTTTTAAAGAGTTATTAAGAGATTCTGAGAATCAGTCGAAAGATATTAAATTTATGATAGAAAAACAATTAGATGTAGAAAATAATCAAAGTTCTCTTGGTAAAATGAGATTATTATTTGAAGACTATTTTGATAAAAAGAAAGGAAAAATTGGAGAATTACTTAATCCTTTTGAAGAAAACTCTCCAATTAAAAAGTTAAAAGATGAGATATTAGAGAAAATACAAGAATTGAGGGATGAAGTACTAAAAGAAAAATCCAAAGAAGAAATAATTGAAAAAACTTCTTTAAAGGGTGCCGATTTTGAAGAAATTGTTCTTGAACAAGCACAGGATTTTTTATCAGAATACGAAGATAAAGTTAATCCGTGTGGAGAAACCTTAGGAAGAACAAACAAAATTGGAGATTTAGTTGTAGATATTAATGGAGATGAAAACAAGAGAATTGTTATTGAATGTAAAGATAGTTCTTCTTACTCACACAAAAAAACTATTGATGAAATAAATGATGCAATAGAAAATAGAAGTGCTAAGTTTGGAATATTTTTATTCAAGTCTCAACTTCAAATTCCCTCCGCGTTGAAGCCAATGAAGATTACCAATAATTATATTGTAACATCCTTTAGTGATTATGGGCTTTATTTTGCATTAAGAGTTGCAAGATTATTCATTGAAAAGAATAATGAATCTAAACAAGAAGTACCTATTGACAAAATCCAAAAAGTTATTGAAGGGTTACAGATTAAATTGTCCGACTTTAAGAATATTCAAACAAAATTAACTCAGATAGATAATGCCAGTTCCTATATTAGAGAGAATATAGAGAGATTAAAGAAAGACCTTAATGAAGGATTAAATTCTGTAAAAGAATTAATCTCGGCGTGAGCCGACAATCTATCCTAAGGATTAATTTAATTCCCTCACCTTAAACTATTTCAAATAAATCTTTAAAAATGCCGTTGATTATCTTCATCTATGGTTCATATCAAAAAACTGGTGATGCACGGATTCAAAAGTTTCCCAAAGAAAACCGAAATCCCATTTACTCCTGAAATTAATTGCGTCCTCGGACCAAACGGCTCCGGAAAATCAAATATTACCGACGCGCTGTGTTTTGTCCTCGGAAGGCTCAGCGCAAAATCAATGAGGGCGGAAAAATCCGCTAACTTAATTTTTATGGGAACAAAAGAATTTTCTCCTTCAGGCGAAGCGTCTGTTGAATTGATTTTTGATAATTCAGATAATGCTTTTTCCATTAATGAAAAAGAAATTTCAATAAAAAGAATAATAAGAAAAAATAATCAGGCAATTTATCAGATAAATGACCAGACAAAAACGAGGCAGGAAATTCTTTCTTTGCTGGCTCAGGCAGGAATAGATCCAAACGGGTTTAATATAATTCTTCAGGGAGAAATCCAGAATTTTGTAAGCATGCATAATGAAGAAAGGCGGAAAATTATTGAAGAAGTTTCAGGAATTTCCGTATATGAATCAAGAAAACAAAAATCTCTGAAAGAGTTGGAAAAAACAGATGAAAAACTTAAAGAAACTCTGGCAATTTTGAGAGAAAGAACAGCTTATTTAAATAACTTGGAAAAGGAAAGACAGCAGGCGCTTAAATTTCAAAAACTTGAAAAACAAGTCAGGGATTTTAAAGCGAGCATAATAAATTATGAGCTGAAAATAAGACAGAAGCAAAAACAAAAAATCTTGTCAGATATTGATTCAAATTCAAAAGAAGCTGAAAAAATAAAAAATAAAATACTCCTGACCCAGAATTCTGTAAAAGAGCTTGAAGAAAAAATCAGCTCAATAAATTCAACAATTCAAAAATCAACAGGCATTGAGCAAGAGCAGTTAAATCAGGAAATAGCAAATATTCGGGCGGAACTTGCAGGATTGAGTGTAAGGTTTGAAAATTACGAGAATAAACTTTCAGAAATTTCAAAACAAAAACAGGAATTAAATGAGCTGATTAGAAATAATGAGCTTTCAATAAAAGATATTAAAAAGTCTTCTCCGTCGCCAAGTTCAGATAAAAAACAAAAAGAAATTGAAGAAAAGAAAAAACAGCTTGAAAAATTTGAAGAGCAGAGAAAAAAGTTTTATACGATTAAATCAGAATTAAAAACGATCCGCGAAAAATATGAAGATAAAAAAACTCTTCTTCAAAATTTTATGAATGAATCTGATTTCCTGATTAAGCAAATAAATGTTCTGTCAGAAGAGCTGTATGATAAGGAAACTTCAACAGCAAAAATAAATCTCTTAAAGCAATCTATAATGCAAAAAAAAGAATTTCTTGAAGAATTAAATAAAAAAGAACGCGAACTCGAAAAAATATTTTTCTTAAATAGCTCAGAGATTAACTCAAATCAAAAATTAATTGGAGATATATCTAAAATAGACATCTGCCCGGTTTGCAAAAGCAAAATCACTAAAGACCACGTTCATTCCATCTCCTCGGAAATTCAGCCAAAAGTTATTTCTTTGAAAAAACAAATTACAGATTCTGACAAGGAATTAAAAAAGACATATGCTGAAATGGGCTCGGCTAAAGAAGAAATTAAAATCCTTGAAGCGGAATTTTCCAAGAGAGAATTTGACTTATTAAAAATAAAGAATATCGACGATAAAAAAGAACAGATAAAATTTCTGCATGAAAAAACAGAGAAGCTTAAAGCCGAACTCAAGGAAATAGAATCCCGCAGATTGAAGCTTGAAAAAGATTTTGATGAAAATTCAAATATTGAAAAAAAATATGAAACCGCTTTTATTGAAGTTCAGGAAATTTCTTTAAGAAGCCGGGAAAATGTTGATTCAGAAATTGATTTTAAGCAAAGAGAACTTGAACGCTCAAAAATTTCCTTGAAACAATTTTTAAGAGAAGAAACTGATTATAAAGAAGAATTTGACGACGTAAAAACAGCAATCCGCGAAAAAGAAGATATTCTTGAGAAAAAGAAACGCCAGGAAGAAGTTCTTTCAAAAAAATTCAGGGGGCTTATCCAAACCAGAGATGCCTGCCAGATGCAGATTAGAAAAATTGAGCAGGATTTATCAAATCATAATAATTTTTTCCGCAGCAAAGAGCAGGATATTAACAATTTAAAAATTGAAATCGCCAGAGTTAATGCAGAAATTGAAAATTTTGAAACAGAATTCCTGCAATTTAAAGACGCTGAAATAATAAACGCCAATAAAGAATCTCTTGTTGAAAGACTTGTTAAAACACAGGAAATTCTTTCAGGAATCGGCTCTGTGAATTTAAAATCTTTGGAAGTTTATGATTCTATTAAGAAAGAATATGATTTAATAAAAGAAAAAGCAGAGGTTATAGAAAAAGAAAAAGAAAGTGTTTTAAAAATTATTCATGAAATTGATGTTAAGAAAAAAAAGACCTTTTTAAAAACTCTTGTGGAATTAAATGAAATTTTTTCCAAAAATTTCTCGCAGATCAGCGTTAAAGGACAGGTTTATCTAGAAATGGAAAACAAGCAAAATCCATTTGAAGAGGGTTTTGGCGTTCAGATTGTTCTTAAAACAGGCCACGGAAAATATTTTGATGTAAAATCGCTGTCGGGAGGAGAACAGACTCTTGTGGCGCTTTCTTTAATTTTTGCAATACAGGAATTAAATCCTTATTG
>JACOWL010000002.1 GCA_016176815.1 Candidatus Pacearchaeota archaeon | reverse complement strand
CCCAGAATTGAATAAAGAGCCGAAAATTTGGAACGCTATTTTACAATTAATTGCTTTCATAGCCGGAATTTTAGTTATGATTGGGCTGTTGTTTTTGGAATGAATTGACTAAAAAAGATGAATGCTGGCAGAAGATTAATAGAATAAAAGATTTTCAAAGGATTAAAGATACCTTAAATAAATATAAAGTCGCTCTAATATATATAAAATTGTAAACAAAATAAAGCCATTTCTAAGAGCTCCACCTTTCCGCATATCTAAAAATTTGTAGGTATATACAATAAAAGGTAAATAAAGAATTAAGAAGGCTATTTCGGAATAAATTTGATTTTCAAATCCAAATTGTAATTTAATTAATTCTTTTAATACATTAATTATCATGGCACTTCCAAAAGCTAAACCAACAGAAGCTAAAAATCCTAAATAAAATAAATGAAATGGTTCTGTGAGAGAATGAAATAAGGATTTTCTTTTATTCATCATGCAAGATAAGTTTTATATTCTTTAAACATTTCTGTTCAAGAAAAAAGTAAAAAAAGAAAATTCCGAGCAAGAAATTTCTGCTCGGTTTGTAAAAAAATAAAATTAATAATCAATAGCTAGATGATTGGCAAAATTGAACATTACCGACTCCTAGACCTACGGGCGGATTAATCTCTGTTAATGTTACAATTTGTCCATTAACTATAAACGTCTGACCTACTAATAAATCAGAAGTTAATCCCTGGTTAACTGATAATACTGAACTATCAGAATCCATATAATTAATGCTAAAAGTGTTTCCGTCCACTACAATTGCTTCGCCCTCTAAAACTTGATATTTTTTCGTGCACATCATACAAGAGGTATTTCCAGTCTGATTAGTTTGATTTCCTGTTCCCGTCGCTATTCCGGCAAATTGAGGACCTCTTGCAATTTGAAGATTTCCCCCTGCTCTGCTAAAAAGACTACCTGTTCGTAAATTAGAAGCTGTGATTGTAGTTCCTTCCGAAGTTGTTGCAGTTCGCCCTTCTGTTATTTGAACAGATTCTGTGCCTGTCGGGGTTTTTACAACAACCGTAGCAGTTCCGAATCTATCAACGCTCTGTAAAGTTGCAGTTACGCCGTCGCTTGACAGAGATTGTCCTCTTATAACATATCCAGTAATTCCAGCAGAAACCAATCCAACTAAAAAAATTCCTAAAATCAATCCTAAAATAAATTTGTTTTTCATTTTTTACCTCCTTTCATAACATATTTTTAGAAATCAATTTGATTTCTTATTATTATTACTATTATCCGGTTTTTAAATATTTTGATGTATTAAAGATACCTTAAAGATGACTATTTCATTAAATAACTAATAATTCTCTTATTTATGACAAATTTTTCATTATTGAGTTTTATTTTAAGAGGAGAAAGAAGAAAGGCCATTTTACTTTGTTTAGACAAACCGCAAATTCCAAGAGAAATTGCTGAAATTTGCAGAGTAAGCATCCATAATGTTTCAAAATCTTTAAAAGAATTATTAAGTAGAGAATTAATTAAATGTGAAAACCCAAAAGATAAATTTTATAGGTTTTATACTCTTACAGATAAAGGCAAAAAAATAAGAGAGATGATTATAAAAAAAGAAAGATACTAATTATTTAATATCATTTTTAAATTAATTAAAACTCCCCCAAAGTCGTCTGTTTCTTCCCGTCTGCAATTTCTTTAACATTTACGCCAAAAACCTGAAAAATATTTTCAACTGCCGGAAGAATTTGATGAGCTAAATAATATTCTATATTGTATTCTCCTTTTTCATTTGGAAGTTTTACTTTTTCCCTGACTAATTTTTTTTTGTCTCTTGTTTCTGCAATATAGTATTCAACCAGATTTCCCTGACTAATCGGAATTTCAAGTTCCTGCATTTTTTTTGCTGCAATTACATGCGGAGAGATATTTTTGTAATCTGAAATTGGTTTTTTCAGCTGGGTTCTAATCATTATCTTTTCTTTATTGACTTTTCTTTCTTTTATTTGTTTTATTATTTCTTTCACATATTCAAGAGCATCTTTTTCATTTCCATCTTCAAGAATTTTTCTAATAACTTTATTTTGCAGTTCTCTTGCAAGAGCGCACCAATCCCGTCTGACTGTTTCAAATCCTCTTATTTTTAACCTTCCTTTCTCGTCAATTAAAGCATATTTCTTTTTTGCTCCGGCTTCGCCCGTTCGTTTTGAAACCCAGATGCCTCTTTTATAAAAATCTTCCAACTCAAGCTCCATAATTCCAGGCAACTTTTCATTAAGTTTTTTTAAAAATTTAAGGGTTTCATCTTTTGTTTGTTTATTTAGCAAAAACCCGACTGAATCTGTGTCAGCCATTATTACTTTATATTTTTCTTTTTCCACTGATTTTATTATCTCTTTATTGTATTTTCTTACAAATGCGAGGGTTGATGCGGCGGCTTCAACGCAATAATATCTTGCTCCGAAAAACCCTAAATATCCATAATAAGCATTTGCCAGCAATTTGAAGGCATTGCTTCTCGCTTTAATTTGGTTTCTTGCCAAATTTGTCAAAAAATTTCCAGTTTTTTGTTCGTCTTTTAATATTGGGTTTATAGCGTCGGTTTTTAACTCTCTAATTTGATTTCCTGTCAAATTTGTCAAAAAATTTCCGGTTTTTTGTTCGTTTGTTTTTAACTCCTTTTTATATTTTTTTCTTAGCTCAACTATTTCTTTAAGCAATTCTGGAAAAAATCCCGGTTTTTTTGAAAAATAAAATTTTGTTTTTTTTCCATTTAATTCAAGTTCAGGAGATTCATAACCTTCTCCAATTTTCTTTTCAAGGAGAGTTGATTTTGATAAATTATAATTTACAATAATACTTGCATGCATGCTCGTGAAATCAAAAATTGCCAGATTTTCATACAGCCCCGGAGTCGGCTGAAAAACAAACGCTCCCTGATATTTTTCTCTTGCTTTTCTTTTTGAGATTTCGTTATACATCGGCCTTTTTTCAGGAATTTCATTGAATTTTTCAAGATGATGAATTATATAATCTTCAACATTTGCGGACATACCGTTTCTTGATACATTAAATATCGGCTCCCGTATAATTTTTGTAAATTCAGACAAGTCTGGCCAGAATTTTTCAAATAATCCATAAGTTAAAACTGAATCGTGCAGATTATATTCATAATATTTTTCCCATTCATCTTGAGCTATTTTTGATGAATGCTTGTGCTTAAATTCTTTTTTTGCGTCGCCTAAAAATTCTTTTGCAACTTCATTTAATGAAAGGGTTTCAGACTGCATATACTGGGAATAAACGCTTCTTATAAATTTTAAAAGATCAAGATGAACAATTCCGTTAATTTTAGCGACGATATTTATTCCGCGGCTGAATTTTGGCTGTGAGCCGTCCAAGCCTAAAGATAATTTTACATTGAATTTTTCCGCTCGCGCTTTTAAATAAGGCAAATCAAATCCGTCGGAAAAATAGCCGACTAAAAAATCAGGAGAAATTTTTTTTACATATTCTGTAAATTTTTCCAAGAGTTCAGCTTCATCTTTAACATATTCAACATACTCCAAATTTGTTTCAATTTCTTTCGGCGATTTATAAGTCAGCACTTTTTTAAAATTATCTGATGCTAAAGAAATCATTAAAATTTCTCCTTCGCCAATTTTAAAAGCGTCCGCTTCAATATCATAAGCTAAAACTTTTGGCTTGAATTTTTTAATTTCTATTTCATTTATTTTTTGGATTTTGATTACAAAATCTACCTCTAAAACAGAATCTATTCCTCCAAATTCATTTGAATTATTGAGAATTTCTCCTTCAATTTCATACCAATTTAGAGGACTGATTTTTTTTTCAATAATATAGTGAGTTATAAATCCTAAATCATATCCTCTTCTTTTTTCAATTTCAGGGAAATCTAATTTATCTGCAATGTCGTGCAGGTCTTTGTAATTTGTCGCGAAAATTTTTAGCGCTTTAACTTTTTTTCCAAGAAAATTTTTGTCATGGAGCTCAACTTTTTCAACTTTTGTTCTCCTCCCGACCCCGCTCGGATTGGATAAATTAGATTTTTCTCTCGCAAAGTCGCTCGCACGGCCCTTTGTGTCTAAACTTATTTTTTCTATCTCTTTGATTAAGGAATTAATTTTTGGCTGGCTTAATTTATCTTTTAATACTGCCCAGAGATAAACGGGGCACGAATCAATTATGCAGACGCGTTTTCCATTTTCGTCTCTTCCGATTATTTTTGCATAGTTTCTTCCTTCAAAATCAAAATATGAATAATCTATTGGGATGAATGAGAGTTTCATATATTCTAAAAGAAGAAAGGGTTTTTATGGGTTTTTAATTTGTATTTTTCAAATGGAAAAATGTATTTGTTTGCTCCGAAATCGCTTTTTAGCAGATTTCTCCACTAAGAATAATTTATCGCCGTAATATTTTTTAAAGTAAATTAACCAAATTAAAATAATTAAATCCTCCTTGAAAAAAGCTATTTATGAAAATTTCTTTTATTCCAAACTTGGGTTGGTGGAGGGGGAACGAAGTGCTGGTGGGTGGGGCGAACGACTTTGTGAGACAAACTTTTTCATTTTAAAATTTTATTCCTGTTAATTCGTAAATTGTTGCTTGTGGCTCATAAATAAAAAAATATTTTAAAGTATTATAACTTTTATCACAATGCCCATCTGCTATGTGGTAAAGTTCATGATCCAATATTCCAGTAGTTCTTTGATTATTGGCTATTTTAATTTCATAAGAATTTTCATTTATTTTTCTAGCGCTTGAAGTTTCAATTCTGTCGCAAAAGTAAACATTAATGTCTTTATTTTCAATGCCAAGTTTTTTCTTTTCTTGTCTCAAAAGAGTTTCCAGATGTGTTTTGTCTTTAATCTTTTCACCTTTGGAAAATTCATTTAGCGCACTAGGAAGAATAGAAGTAAAAATGATTGCTCCCGTTACTAGAACTGATATTGCGTGATATTTGCTTATTGGTTTTAATATTGATTTGTTTGTCATCTCATATTAATCTCTTTAACCTTTATAAACCCTTCCTTTTTGTTACCCCTTAAAAATAACATAACCAAAACATTTAAATATTAGTTATTCATATCTAAACCATGACTGATGGAATAAAAAAACAAGTTAAGAAGTATCATCCTGATGTGGAACTTAAGGGCAGTGGAAACACTGATTACGGCCATGCTCTTGCTGATAAAATTTTAAAACAGACAAAGAAAGAAGGTTTAGAAAAAAAGAGGCAGTGGAAACACTGATTACGGCCATGCTCTTGCTGATAAAATTTTAAAACAGACAAAGAAAGAAGGTTTAGAAAAAAAGATTAAATTAGAAAATGAAATTGAATTTATTAAAGCAATTAAAATTTCCAGAGTAAATGTGGAAAATATTTTTGATGATAGGGCGATAAAAGAAAACTTGTTAAGAGATTATAAAAGATACACTAAATTAAACAGCTTTGGCAAATATAAAGAAATTTTGGAGTATTGCTCTGATGCCAAAATCGGCTTGGCTTTTAAAAATAATTACCTTTCTGCATTAAACAAAATTAAAAAAGGCATGAGGGGAAATTGAAATTAAAATGATCATAGAAGATAAAATCATAGAACAAAAAGGAATCGGCAAATATCTTGGAAAGTGCGAAACAAATCTTGGGGCAACAGATGCCTATGAAAAAGTTGTGGAATTGATAATTTCTTCCGGAAATTACATAATAAGAATGTTTGATAATCCTCTTTATCCCAAAAACAGAGAAGATTGTATAATAAATTGCAAAACAAATTTAAAATTCGCAAGGATAATATATAATGAAATAGTTGAAAGAGACGAAAAAGAAAAACAAGCTCTCATTTATAAAGAATTTAGCAAAAATTAATATTTGCATTTTTCTGGGGAAAAATGATTATTGCTCCCGACCCCGCTCGTTATTAATAATTAAAATTACTCTCGCGAAGTCGCTCGGCTCCGCATTAGACATTTACTCATGTCTTGCCTTTGCTATCAATAAAAAATAAAAGTTTGTCAAAGTCAAAACATTCGGTCATAATGCTTCGCTAAAAATAATTTATCGCCGTAATATTTTTAAGATGGTTGATTAATCAATTAAAATGTTAAACTAATTAATATTTAGAAAAGCTGTTTAGGTTAGAATATAAATAAATCCGAGCACTTTCGCGAGATGATATTTGCGAAGCGAAAAGTAAATGGCCGAGCGGGGGTGCGAGTAGAGTCGCCTCGCGACGAGCATTTTTACAAGACAAAATTAAATAATCCACAGCTTTAAATAATATTATTTCTTTAGCATTCTATAAAAAAGGTGAAACATGGAAAGTTTAATTTTTATCCTTGCAGGTTTTGTTACAGGAATCATCACAGGAATAATCGGCGCGTCTTCAATAGTCGCATTCATTCCGATAATTTTGCTTTTCTTAAATTATGATGCATTTTCATTAATCGGTGTCAGCTTGGCGTTGGATGTTTTTGTTGCTCTGGTTGTTTTTTTAATGTATAAAAAATTTCACCATATAAAATTTAAAATAGTCTATTTTTGCAGTTATCGGAGCAATAATTGGAAGCTACGCTTCTATTTCTTTGCCGCAATCTGAATTGTTTGCAATTACCGGATTAATTACGGTGTTCACAGGAATAGGTATTTTCAGAAGAAAAAGAAAATTCAAGTCGATAACTAAATTAGAATTTAATTTTTCATTAAAAAGTTTAAAATTTTGGCTCGCGATTTTGCTTTCTTTTGGGGTTGGATTAGTCGGCGGAGCGCTTGGCGCTGCAGGAGGCATTTCTTTGCTTTTGCTTTTAATTTTATTGTTTAGATTTGAAATTCATGAAGCAATAGGGACGTCTGTTTTTATTATGTTTTTTATAGCTTTGGCAGGTTCTCTCACGCATTTTTATCTTATTGATTTTAAGATTCCTCTTTTGATTTCTGCAATTGCGGGAGGAATTGTCGGAGCGTTTTTTTCAGCGCGGCTTGCAAATTTCTTTAAAGAAGGAACATTAAATAAAATATCCGGCCTGATTTTAATTATTTTAGGACTTGTCACTTTTTTGAGAGAAGTGATACCTTAGATAATTATTTATATTTGCTTTTCTATATAATAAAATGGGCTTAAACATCAGGGAAATCATCCCGAGAAAAGAACTTCAGATTTCAGATTTAAGAGGAAAAATAGTTTGTGTTGATGCATTTAATACCTTGTATCAATTTTTGTCTACAATCAGACAGCCGGACGGAACTCCATTAATGGACAGCAAAAAAAGAATTACAAGTCATTTGTCCGGAATTTTTTACAGGAATGTTAATCTGCTTTCTGAAGGCATTAAATTGGTTTATGTTTTTGACGGCGAAGCCCCCGCGCTGAAAATAAAAACTTATAAAAAAAGAAAAGAGGCGCGCGAGATTGCAAAAGGAAAATATGAAAGCGCAAAACAGGAAGAAGATATTGAAGAAATGAAAAGATACAGCTCTCAGTTAATTAGACTGGATGATAAACTGATAGAAGAAGCTAAAGAACTTTTAGAAGCGATGGGAATTCCTGTTGTTCAAGCGCCGTCGGAGGGAGAAGCAGAAGCTGCTTATTTAGCCCGCCATAAAAGCGAAGTTTATGCTTCGGTAAGCCAGGATTATGACAGCCTGCTTTTTGGGACGCCAAAACTCATAAGAAATTTAACTATCTCCAGAAGAAAAAAAACTTACTCCGGATATATAGAAATTAATCCGGAAATTATTGATTTGCAGGATGTTTTTAACAAGCTTGAAATTAATTTAGACCAATTAATATGTCTGGGAATTTTAGTCGGAACAGATTATAATCCGAGGGGGGTTCCCGGAATTGGCCAAAAAAAAGCTTTGGAATTTGTCAGAAAATTAAAAACGCCCGTCAGAATTTTCAAAGAGTTTGAAGAAAAAATTAATAATCTGCCTGAAGAAGACAAGTTTGACTGGAAAGAAATTTTTGAGCTGTTTCACAAGCCAAATGCAAAAAATGCTGATTTTAAATTTAGAGAAGTTAATGAAAAAAAGATAAAAGAAATTTTAGTTAAAGAGCATGATTTTTCAGAAGAAAGAATTGAAAACCAGCTTGAAAAATTAAGAGAATTTAAAGAGAAGAATAAACAAAAGGGATTAGAGAAGTGGTTTTAGATTAAGATAAATGTCTTAATTAGTTCAAGATAAGTGTCTTAAAATGGAAAAATTTAAAAAGGCAAATGTCTTAATTAGTTCAAGATAAGTGTCTTAAAATGGAAGATAAATATGAAGAAATTATCAGAGAAGTTTTGGATGAGATAGATTCTTCTTTAAAAGATATTAAAGGATTAAAAGCGCATCAAAGAAGACTCGCCTTTTCTTTATCTTTGGGCTGTGTTAATTTAATCGAAAAATATTTAGTTAAAAAGAATGTTTTAAAATCCGGCGCAAAAATAAATCATCTTTGGTTTAAGAAAAAATTAGAGAATGTTAAAAAATTAATTTCAAATCAGATTGTTTGTCCTGTTGAGAATATTTCTAATTTTAACAATTTGTTGAAAATTGTGTGTGAGATTGAAAAGGAAAGAAACGAATTGGCTTATGGAAAAATTGTCTCCGAAGATTTTTTAAGAAAACAGATAAATTTATTTTTTGACTTAAAAAAGGAGATTGAAAAATGATTAAGGCTTATGCAAGTTATTTTGTCTCTTATTTGATTAATAATTTTAAGAAAATAGAAAATATTTCAAAAGTAATTTTGTTTGGTTCAGCTGCAAAGGAGGAAGCAAGCAAATCCAGCGATATAGATCTTTTTATAGAAGTTAAAAAAAACTCTAAAGGTTTTGAAAAGGAAATAATAAATTTAGTCAATGATTTTTATAAAAGCAGAGAAGCTTTAATATTTAAGACAAAAGGAATTGATAATAAAATAAATGTTATTGTCGGAAAATTGGAAGATTGGGCAGATTTAAGAAAGAGTATTGAAAGCACAGGGATTGTTCTTTATGGAAATTATATTGCATCTGATGTTAAAGGAAAAAAACATATAATCTTTTTCTGGGACAAAATAGGAAAAAATCGCGGGGCTTTTTTAAATAAGATTTATGGGTTTAGCTCTAACGGAAAACGATATATAGGTTTGATTGAGCTTTTTAATGGCAGTAAATTAGGGAAAAGCAGTTTTATGGTGTCTGCAGAATATAGAGAGGATATTGTAAAGCTTTTGAAACATTACAGGGTAAATTCAAAGATTATAGACGTTTATGTTTGAAAATTTTAAATCATTCTATTATTTCTAAGAGTTCTTAATTTTTTTCTTATTATGTATGATTTGCTCTAAATATGCTAAATTTAGATAATATACCTTCTTACAATTTTCCGTATATCTCTGCTAGAAACATTATAATTATGCATTATTCTTGCTTCGCCGCCAAGTTTTCCGACGAAGTGGGCCCAACTTCTGTAAAATTTTGGATTTCTTTGTAAATCCGCCCATCCTCTAAATCTTTTTGCTTCAACTATTAAAGCATTTATTCTTGATTGCGGAGGAGCTCCGGGAGCGGGCGGGGTTCCGGGTTTTCTCCCCCATTTTCTTTGCCTCCTAAATTTAAGCAAAAGCCCGATTACTAAAAAGATAATTCCTAAAACAAAAAAGACACTTTTTTCATAAACTAAATTTGTAGTACTTATTATAATTGACAGCGCGCCTAAAATCATAAGCACATTTGAAAATCCCCATTTCCAGATAAAAAAGACAATTCCTGCAATAAAAATTATTGTGATAATCGTCGGCAAAATATCTCCCACAAAAAAATTACCTACATAACCTGTCCCAAATCCTGAAAGAAACTCTCCTGTTGAAAGCCCGTAAACAGACATCAGTGAAACAACCAACGAGATTACGACTCGTGATGTTTTTGATTCATCTCCCTTGAAAATAGAGCGTCCTAAAAGAAAATTTATGAACACAAAAAAGATTACAAAAGTTCCTCCGTAAATAATTAAAGACGAATCAAAAATATTTCCTAAATTAAGAGAACTGCCATAACTCTGCGCGCTTGCAAAGCTAATTAAAAAAATTCCCAGGATTAAAAATAACAGCTCTTTTTTTTGCATGATTTATTTATGGGTTTGTCGTTTATAAAATTATTTATTGCTTTGTCTGAAATTAGTTTAGATTATTTTATTTATATAAAGATTTTAGAGTGTGGGCACAAATAAAAAGATTTATAAATATGTGCCCATATAGATAATTATGGTTTATCATGAAATTAGAATTAAAAATGGGAAAAGGCAAAATTATTTAGTTTATAACAGCCGTGAAAATGAAAAATGGGTAAAGAAAAATAAATTTTTAGGATATGGGAATATCTCTAAAGAAAAGATTAAAGAATTGAAAAGAGAGTTTGAAAAAGAATTAATCATCAATATGCCTTCTGAGAATTTGATGAAAGAACAAATTATTGAAATTGAGAATCTTAAACAAATTTATAATAAAAATATTAAAAAATTAAACCAAGAAGAGTTTAAAATATTTGAACGAAGTTTTTTTACAGAATTAACTTATGACAGCAATGCGATAGAGGGAAGCTCTCTTTCTTTAGAAGATACTAATTTAATTATTAATGAAGGGCTTGTGCCAAAAGGAAAAACATTAAGAGAAATTAATGAAGCTAAAAACCATATAAATGCAATAAATTTTATTAACACTTATAAGGGGGATTTAAATGAGAGTTTTATATTAAATCTGCATTTTATAATTTTAAAAAATATTTCAGAAAATTTTGCCGGAAGGTATAGGGAAACTTCTGCAAGGATTTTTGGGAGCGATGCAAAGTTTCCAGATGCATCAAAAGTCCCGCAATTAGTTAAGAATCTTGCATATTGGTATAAATTAAATAAAAATAAACTTCATCCTCTTGAATTGGCGATTGTTTTTTCCAATAAATTTGTTTCAATTCATCCGTTTATAGACGGAAACGGAAGAATTTCCAGATTAATTATGAATTTTCTTTTAAAAAAGAAAAACTATCCCTGGATAAATATTTATATGAAGCAGAGATTTGAATATTTAAAAGCAGTCAGACAAGCAAATAACGAAAATTACAGACCAATTTTGATTTTTTGCATAAAGACATTAAAAGAAAATCTTAAAGAGTTTAATTTAACTTAGGTGATTTGTTCTTAAGTTGCTTTTTTAATTAAATTATGTAAAAGGTGTTGAAGAACAATATTTTTAACTTTCTTTTTATTTGAAATTAAACTTCTTTAAACCAAAAACTATATAAATACTAAAACATACTAAATAATTATAAGTAAATAACTAAAAGAGATAAATATGTTACAAATAGAAAAAAGACAGAAAAAGCCGGTTCACTGGCCAACTTTGAATACGGTGATTATGGTAGAGGATACTTTAAAAAATATGAATGAGAGTGTAATTTCTGTCGCAGAATTAAAAAGAAAACTTCCAAGGCAGGTAAATCATCTTACTTTAATGGTTATTCTTGAATATTTAGAGAGAAGCGGAAAAATTGCAGCAGGATTAAGAGGAATAAGCTGGGTGTATACAGACAGCAAAGTTATTCGAGAATTAATAAAAAAAGGAACTGAAATATGAACAAGCCTGTTCGCGTTGTACTTTTGGGAGATGCTGACAAAGCGTTTAAAAAATTGAATGAAATAGTCGGCAGGCAAATTGAGTCAGGAAAAGAAAGTTCAGAAGAAATTCAGCTTCTCAGATCTATAAAACAAAAAGTAGAATTTATAAAAAATAATCCTTTTTACGGAGACCCCCTTGCAAAAAATTTAATTCCAGAAGAATATAGATTAAAATATAAAGCGACAAATCTTTTCAGGGCCGAACTTTCACAATTTTGGAGAATGCTTTACACATTAAAAGGAGATGAAATAGAAATAATTGCTTTTGTCCTTGATATAATTGATCATCCAACTTATAATAAAAAATTTGGGTATAAAAGAAGATAATTTTTTTATGAAAAGCGGTAAAAAGGTTAAAAAATTAGCAAGAAGAAAATTAAAAAAATATGCGGAGTTAATTAAGCCAAATTGTAACTATTCCTAAAAGACAACATAACCGAAACATTTATAAAGGCCATTTTCCTATAATAATTATCACAATCACGACTATCAAGTGATTAAATAAACAAACAAAAAATTAAAATGACCCCCAAAAATAAAAAAGATAAATTTGAAAGAATAGAAGATATTGTTTCACACCCAATAGTTGTTATGGGAATTGTTGGTTTATCTTTAGTTGGAGGAAATATTAGCCAGTATTATGAGACTAAAAATTTTTATAATGACAAATCCCTAAATGAAAACAATAAAATCTCATATGCAAAAGCAATTGATAAAGTTTATCAAGATATGCCCTATGTTAGGCACATTAAGTTTGGAGATTATCTTGCAACAAAAAAATATCTTTCAGAAAAAAATAAGGGAGGAGAAAAATAAAATGACAAATATAAAAAATATCAAGCAAATTTATGAACTTTATTTCCGAAGAGACGGACTTTTTTCTATCTATAAGAAAGATAGTCTTTTTAGCGGGAAATCTTTAGAAGAAATAACAAATTTTCTTGATAGAATTCAAAAAGAAGTTTCTTCAGGAGATTCTTATAGAAAATTAATAAATGTTAAAGAAAAAAAAGGAAATTTGATATACAAGTTTGAAAATGTTCCTGGCGCTCATAGCGAGGCAAGAGATAATGATTTTCCAATAAACTATTCTTTTTATAAAATAGTTCCAAAATTAAAAATAAATTAAAATGACAACCCCAAAACCAACACCCGAACAAATTAAAGAAGCAAAAGAAAGAATGAGAAAAATTGCTTTGAAAAATTTGAAAGCCTTAAACTTGATGAATTTAGCGTCGGCTTTTTTAGTTGAAGAATCTGGAGCGTATGGCGAAGGCGGAGGTTCTGCTGTTGAGCAATTCAAATATTTTCCATCATTTAATTCAGCTTTGAAAGGGTATGATTTAAAATCAGGCGAAGAAAGAAATTTATTTACAAATTCTCTTTTAGCTTCAAGACAAGGGGCAGGGAATGGAAAACCTGGAAAAAGATATTCCGGGAATCTTTCTGAATACGGGATGATGCAAGAATGCAGCGAAATTATGCAGGCCTCTTTAAATCAAATCAAAGTCAGCGATTTATATTCAGAATTAATGGGCGGAAGCAAAACTCTTCCAAAAGAGATGGGAGATAAATATATCGGAGAGCTAAGACCCCAAATTACTCAGGCAGAACTTGATAAATTAACTGACGACAAAAAGAAAATTTTCCAAGAAAATGCGAAAATTTACAAAGTTCTTACTGACTCATATGAAACATATTTAACTGACAAAATAGTTTCAGAATCTCTTGGAGAAAGAAAAGCTCAAAATTTAAAAGGTTTAGAAGAAATTTTGATGGGGGAGGGGAGATGACACTTGAAAGTGCAATATTAAATCAGGCTGTTTTAAATCATGCTGTTCATGGATTAAATCTATTAGAGGGCGGGACTAAAAGTGTTGAAATGACTATTATTAATGAAAGTGATGCATACCGTTTAAAGGGAAATCTTACTAATTATAATGTTGAAATAAATAGGAGTTTTGTAACTGGATTCTATACTTTAAAAGTTTCAAAAAAAGAGAAAAAATAAAATGAAAGACGAAGAATATGATTTAAAACTATATGAGAAAATAATAAATAACGAAATATAAAATGACAAAAACAAAAATATTCAATTCAATGGTAGATTATTATAAAAAATAAAATGACAAACACAATAACTGAAAAAAATAAAAAGGCATTAGACCAAATTGCATTAGCTCAAGAAATAGTTACTGGTCTTATTAAGAAACCGGAATTTGCTAATTTTCATCATCCTGCATTAAATGAACTTGGGGATGCGAGACGGGGAGGCGAGTATGTTCTTGATAAATTATATGAAGTTTGTGAAATTTACAGAGATAGCCACCCAGAGCATCGTGACGACGTTCCAAAAGAAGTAAAACATTTTATTAGAAACGCCAGATATTTTCTTTATGGTGGGGGAAATTAAAATGACAACCTCAATTAATTCAAATAAAAAACCGGTCTTAGATTTAAAGCCTTTAGAAAAAACAGCGGTTAATGCTTCAACTCAAAAAGAATATAATGTATTAAGAATGGTTTATGAAATTGGAGGATGGAAATGGGACAGCGCGCTTTTTCCAAATCAAAATCAAATCTGGAATGTTCACGGAAAAAACACCTGTATAGAAGGCGGAATTTCTCTTCGGAAGAATAAAAGCGGGGAATTCGGACATTCGAGCAAGCATTATTATTTAAGAGAAAATTGGAAAATAATTTCTCCTGAAACCTTTTATAAAAGACAAGGCATTGAAACAGAACAAATTGAAACAATAACTAAATATTTTGATGGAAGAAATAACCTAAAGGTCATACCCTAAAGGGCATAAACAAGATGAAAACACTAAAAAATTTAGCAAAACTTGCAATAATTCCGGTTTTAGCTGGGAGTTTTAATGGGTGCGATATGGCGAAAACAAAAATATTAGAGACAAATCCAAAAAATATGGAAGCTATTATAGAAAAAGAAAAAGACGGCGCTGTTGCAATAAAGACTGATAAAATTTCTATGAGGTTTTATAAAGAAAGAGATCCGGAGATTTATAATTTTTCTGGAAAAAAGGTTTTACTTGAAAATTTTAGATATGATTATAATGACCTGAACCACAATAAAGAATTTGACGGATGCAATGAATTAAATGCTGTTGTTTTTAGTTTAAATGGAAAAAAATATGCTTTTTACACTGGGCGCTGCATTGAGAGCCTCGGAGATTATCAAGATTACTCTAAACCCATAAAATTTAAAGAAAAAATAAAAAATCATAAATTTCAGAAATTAGCTAAAAAATAAAATGAAAAATTTAATCAACAAACTCAAATTAGGTTTAGCAGGAATTGTTTTAGCCGGCGGAATGTATGGAATTTATAATTTAAAAAATTCTTCAAAAGAAGAACAAAAAGAAAATTCCGAAGATAAAAAAATTATTTTTATAACTGCTTCAGATAAAACAACGCAGGGAAAATACGAAAGAACATACAGATGGGATAAAATTCTTGACGAGAGAGAGGAAAAATATAAAATTGAAAAAGGCTTGTTAAAAGCTCTTGCAATGAGAGAGAGTTATGGAGACCCCTTAAGATTAAATGAATCTGGCGACGGCGGAGCAGGATTGTATATGTTTCAGCCGGGAACTGCAAAATATTGCGGATTAGATGTTTATGGCAATTCAAATAAAATGGCTGTTGACAAATCCCACGGAAAAGAATTAAAAAAACTCATTAGAAAAAATAAAAATAATTATGAAAAAATGGCTAAAATAGACGAGAGATTTGATGTGAACAAAAGTTCAGATGCCGCCGCTAAATTTTTAAAACAACTTTACAAAAAACATAAATCTTGGGACAAAGCTTTATCCGCTTATAACCGAGGACAGCCAGCAAGAAATCCCGAGGCAACAGCGCATGTGAAATCTATCAGGGAATACCAAAATTATTATAATAAGAGAGATAAAAATTAATTTGGTTAAGAAGCCCCAACTCGCGTTTTGATAAGCCGTTATTGATTTAAAAAGTTTGTCGCATACCAAAACGCTCGCCCACCCAACCCAATTATCCGCCACAGCTAATCTTATTATTGACTATTTTAATGGATTAACTCAACTCAATAAACTTTTTCCACACAATAATTTTTTAATTTCTGCGAGCCTGCGAACAGGTATTTGCTCCCTTTAACTTTATTTGAATTCTTTGCAGATTTTTCTTACTGGTTAAGAATTCTTACTAAATAAGAAAAAACACTAAAAAAGACAAGATTTTCTTACTTGTTAAGAATAGTCCTTTATAGATTAATTAGTTACTTCTTTTTAATTACAACAAAGGAAAGATTTATAAATCTTAAATTCTTGGGGAGAATATGAGATATTTAATAGAAGTAAGTGAAAAGGTTTTGAAAGGTTTAGATCAATTAGAAATTCCTTACAATTTAAAGAAAGAAGAAAAATCTGAACCAAAAGCTAAAACTCAAGAATTTAATAAAGACGATCTTATCTATGTTCCTTCAATAGATATTTATGTAGATAAAGAAAGAACTCATTTAGGAAAAAAATGGTTTGAAGCACACAAATTATTGCAAGAACAAGGAAACAGAATGCTAATAATTCCGGAATTTATTGAATTCTTGAAGTATACTCAAGAAAATCATAAAGATATTTACAATGAAATTACGGAAGTTAGAAATCCTTGGAGATCGGAGTGGCTTGATGCTGATTTTAAGGTTAAAAATAAAAAATTATATATTAATTACAATCATAAATTAGATTTAAATGGAAATTTAATTCCAAAAAATTCAGAAATTCTTAATAAGAATACTTTAATGGAAGACAAAATGCCCGGAATTTCTTTAGAAAATTGGCTAAAAAATCCAACAAAACAAGGTCTTCCAAATAAAAACATTAAATCAGGAGATTTATCTTACTGGTATCCAAGAAGCAATAATAATTCGGTCGCGTGGTTTTATGCTAACGTTGGGTGGGCTGGCTTCGACTGCAACTGGTATCCATCTAATTCGCCTTCCAGTTTAGGGGTACATGCTGTAGTGGAGAAATTAAAATGACAAAAAATGATAAAGGTTCATCAACTGAATTGATAATAAAAGTAGATAATCCAAAAAACCCATCAGCAGATAAAATAAAAGGAATCTATGAAAAAATAGGAATATCCAAATCCACTGGCGATGTTTTATCTAAAATAGGAATTTATGGAGCGAATTATGCCGCATATTTGTATGGAAAAATTGCTCAAAAAACAAATTTAATTGGAAATGCTTATGGTGTTGTTGGATATTTAACTTTAGACCTTCTTGTGCAAAATCAAGAACAACTTAAAGGAACCAAATTTAATAGATTAGCAAGAGTCGGCGGTTCTTTATTTTATCTTGGGGCAGGCGCTTATAGTTTGGCTTCAGCTTTAACAGGAGATTGGCAAGGCGACGTTGCAAGCGCTTTATTTGATTTTTCAATGAGTTATCAATTAGACAAAGATGCAAGAGAATTATATTCTAAATTAAATTCAGGAGAAAAAGCAAAGAGTGAAAAAAATGCCATAACTGATCTTGAAGAAATTTTTATACCAAAAAAAGACTCTGCTAAACCTCAAGATTTAGAAAGAAAAACTTCTGAAGAAAAAAATTATTTTCAAGAGATTAAGGAATATTTTGGCGAGAAAATTCAAGATTTTAAAGAAAATTATAAAATAAGAGCTGAAAAAGCAAAAGAAAGAAAAAAAATAGAAAAAGAAGAAAAAGCAAAAGCTTCTCTCGTTTCAGGCGGCATGTCTTTAAAAAAGAAAAAACAATTTTTAGTTCATTATGAAGAAGATCCTGATTTTATGAAAAAATACGAAATTGAGAATAAATATTCTGAACTTAAAAAAAAGCCAATTGACGAACAGATGCAATTTATGGAAAATAAGAAAAATTCTTTAGAAAAAAATTTAGCTCGAATAAAAAGAGCTTCATGGATTAAAAGATTCAGCAATTCGGTTTATATCTCTGAGATTAAATCAGAATTAAAAGAATTAAAGGAAATTTTGTGGGAACTTGATATAGAAAAAAAGAATCCTCCTCAAAGACCGATTGATAAATTTTTGTAAAATTTTAGGAAGTTTGAGATATTTGCTGAAGGAATAGGTTTGATTAAGAAGCCCCGCCCACCAACACTTCTGCTCCCGACTTCGCACGGCTTATTTTATTTATTTCCATTTAGGATATTTTTAGTTACTGCCTACCACGAAGTCACTCGGTTCCCCCTTCCACCACCTAAGATTAATTAAAGTAGACGATTAACTCCATTTCTCAAACTTTGCTAACACGACAATCTTCCTAAAATTTTTCCTTGATGGAATCTGGAAAAATTCAAATTAATATCGCGAAGCACAAATCTTTTTTTATTTTTCTTGAACACTAAAATTGCTCGTGCCTTCGGCACTCGGATTTATTTATCTTCTAACCTAAACAGCTTAACTAATTATTAATAGTGTAATTGATTAACTTCATTTTCAAAATTGTTTACGGCGATAATAATTATTCTTAGCGTAGAAATCTGCCGAAAGGCGATTTCGGAGCAAATATGTGAACGAAGTGAACGAATTTTTCCAACAAACCCTAACTTAAACATTTAAATATTTTAAAAAATAGTACATTTGTATGAATATTCATCATCGCTCATTAAATGTTTTTGGAAATATAGAGAAAACTAAATCTATTTCTAGATTATCATATCGTCCGCGTTCATTTAATATTCTCGGAAATATAGCTGTTATTAATTTTTCCAACGAATTTCCTAAAGAAGATAAAAAAACTTTTGCTCAAGAACTTCTTAAAAAACATCCCAATATAAAAACCATCCTTGAAAAATCCGGCAAATTTTCAGGAAGATTGAGAAAAATGAAAACAAAATATCTTGCAGGAGAAAAAAATAAAGAAGTTCTATATAAAGAAAATAACTGCGTTTTCAGATTTAATATTGACGGCACTTATTTTTCTCCGCGGTTGAGCAATGAGAGAAAAGAGATTGCTTCAATGATTAAGAAGAATGATAAAGTTTTAGTTATGTTTGCGGGCGTCGGGCCATTTTCAATTGTTATTGCTAAAAATTCCAGAGCCAAGAAAATTTTTTCAAATGAAATCAACAGAGAAGCAAATAAATATGCTGATTTGAATATTAAATTAAATAAAGTTGGAGACAAAATAAGTATTATTCCTGGAGATATTAAAAAAGTTGCTCAACAATTATTTTATCAAAGATTATTGAAACCACTTCCAAGAAATTCTGTTGTTCAAATGGTTCCGTCAAAATTCAATGTTATTGTTATGCCGAGACCGCGTTTGAAAGAGAGTTTTTTGAAGCAGGCATTTATGCTTTCTAAAAAAGGAACTAAGATTTTTTATTATGATTTTTGCAAATCAGGAGAAGAAAATAAAATCCTTGAAAAAATAAAAAACGAGGCGAAAAAAGCGGGAAAGAAAATCAAAATTTTAAAAATAAAACAAGCCGGAGAAATTGCGCCTTATAAAATTAGAGTCAGAGTTGATTTTAAAATTGTTTAGGAAGATTTAGAGCAAGCAGATAACTTATTCTATCATCTAATCCTTTTTCATAGTCGGAGGGAGATTTTCTATGTTTTTCACAAATATTTACTAATTGATTAAAACTTGTCAAATTTTCCGGCTCTAAATATTTTAGTGGAACTCCAATCTCATAATTTATTTGTTCTAATGTCCAATAAAATCCAACGCTGTCATTCTCTGAAAGATCTTTTTTAAAAGGAATTAACTTAGATAAATATCTTCTTGTATTGTAAAAACTATCTCCAAATGGATTTCCTTCCTTTTCATTTAAATTTCTCATAGAATTTTTTAAAGAAATCTCTTTTTAAAGTTTTATATTTTTCGTTCGTTTATAATTTTTTCTCTCTCTTGATTGCTGCCGGCGCCTCTTATCTCCTGACCTCGATTTCTATTTTTTATAAATGCCTTCTACTCCCGACCTCACTCAGTAATTGATGAAAATAATTTACCTTCCGTGAAGTCGCTCGGAATTAACTGAAATCGAAATCACTCGACCTCCGCAGCCAGGAACCTGGCACGAAAATTATAATTTCTTTTCTTTTTTGATTGCTGCCGGCGCCTCACCGCCGTGCCAGGTAAATCTTGGATGAATTCTCATTGGATAAATTCTTTCTGAGTTGTCGTCGAGAATAATTGCAGAGCCCCTTAAACCCGGGAGTTCATTCATGTATTGATTAATGCTTTCAAGCATATAGCTTTGCATAATGTGATTTAAAGCTTCTAAATCCTGGGCAGAAGTCACGCGATGCGAAATAACGATATCTGACTGAGTCATTACATCTCTGTGGATTTTTCCGGGCTGCTGCGTCGCAAGAACCATTGATATTCCCGGCTGGCGCCCCTCCCGCAATAACTGAACCAATGCATCTGTTGCAATTGTTTTTTCATTTAACGGCAAAAATTCATGGCATTCATCGACGAAAAGCCAAATCAAAGGCATTTCTTTTTTTGCAATCTCTCCGGAAATTTCAAATCTTTTTCCAATTGCGTCAATTTCTTCTTTTTTTCTTGCAGACATTCTTTGCTCAAATAATTTTCTTGAAACTAAACTTACAACTAATGCCCGGACATTAAACGCCCCTATTGAGCTATAAACGCTTAAATCTAAAACGCTTGTTTTTCCTCCTACTGCCAAGTCGCTTATATTCGTGGGTTTTGTCCCTTTTTTTGCAAAAATTCCCCAAGAGTCTGCCGCTTCAAACAATCCCCTTGCCGCATTTATTGCGTCTCTTGAGCTTTTTTCTTCTTTTTCAATTTCATTTATTATCTCTTCAATAAAATAATCTTTTCCTTTTTCTTTTAATTTTGTTATTGTTGTTTCAACTAAAACTCCGACGGGATTAATTAAGCTCAACCCAAAAGTGATTACCCAATCTTCTGCTGTCATTTCCATTGCGTCTAATGCAAATTTTTTATCCACCGGAATTCCTTTTTCTGCATAGCGGTCAAAATGCCCGTATGGAACAAAAATTCTTACCGGAAGATTTTTCGGCTGAAGATCCCAGTCTTCCAGCGTCTTTTTCATTTTGGTATTTCATTGTCCAATAAATCCCCATTGTATCAAAAATAACTGAAGCAATATTCTGGGAAATTTCTTTTGGCAAGTTTGAAAGCTGTTCCGCGAAAACTCCGATGGTGTAGCTCTTCCCTGAGCCTCTTTTTCCCGCAATCAAAACAATATGCGTTCTTATAACATCCAAGAAAATTTTATTGCTTAATGAAGTATATTGCCCCATTTTTACAAAACCTTTGCCGATATAAATTAATCCCTTGTTTTCAAATTCTTTTTTATCGCTTTCATCTCTTCCAATTATAATGTCGTAGGGCATGAATAATAAAATAATTGTTTATTTTTAATTGTTTTTATTCCAATATCAAAGGCACAAAAACATAATTTTCTTCTGTAAAGGTTTTTTTAATTTTTCTTTTCTTTTTTTCTAAAATTATCAAAGGTCCTTCTCTATAAGGGCAAACTAAAATCCCATTTTCTTTTAGATGCTTTTTGGTAAAATTTTCTATAATTGTTTCTTGCTCCCGAGAAATTCCTGCTGTAAAAATTATTTTATTGAATTTTTGCTTTAATTCTCTAAAATCTCCCTGCTTAACTTCTACATTTTTAATTTCTAATTTTTTTATTTTTTCTTGGGAATTTTTTGCGAGTTCCGGCACAATTTCTAAAGTCAAAACTTTTTTAGACAAATAACCAAGCAGAGCAGCATTCCAGGAACTTCCTGTTCCGATTTCTAAAACCTCGTCTGTTTTTTTTAATTCTAACAGCGAAAGCATTCTTGCAACAGTTGAGGGCTGAGAAATTGTCTGGCCATGGCCGATTGGAATTGCCTGATCTAAATAAGCAAAAGATTTATTTTTTTCCATAAAATTTTTCCTATCTGTTTTTTCTATTGCTTTAAGGATTTTTTCATCTGGTTTTCCAAATTGAGAAAGATAATTTCTGACTGACTGGAGCATTTGTGGGAGGTTCATTAAAAAGATAAGAGAATGGTGTATAAAAAGTTATTTTTAGAATTATTGCTCGGTCACTTGAAAGCCGTTATAATAAAATAAAATTTGTCGCATTCAAATAACCTCGGCTAACGTTCTGGGGCTTTATGCAGGCGGGAATAAAAATCTCGTCCCTGTCCAACGAAACAAAGATAATAGAAAATTCAAATTTTCAAATTAGCAATGCCCCCGCTTGCATTAAAGCCCTTGTTGGGCGTCAGTTTTTTAATGTTCTTGTAAGTCAGAAAAGAAAATAGCAATTTCTCTAAAATAAATAAAATTCCCAAAAAACAGGAAATATTGTTTATACATCCTTGTTTTTCCAATAATTCTTCCAGTACAAGAAGGAATTATCTATCCTATTATGACGTCTGGATTTTTCATACAATTGTAATGTGATTTCCGTATTTAAAACTTCCGTTTTTTATAGAATGATGTTTAACATAGTATTTCTGAACAAAAACTCTCTTAAATCCACTTAATTGGTGCTTTGCCATAACCCGAAGTTCTAAATTTTTTCTCTCGCTATCCCATAATTCTTCTATGTTTTCATTAGTGTAATAGAGGTGGGCATAAGTCGCGAATTCACGACTTCGTCTTGAATCAATACACCAAGCATTTTGATGTTTTAGTTTAATTTCTGTTGCTCTGATATTTGTTCCTCCCTCAACAATAAAAGGTTCTATCAATAGCAATTCAACCCATATATCAAACGCCTTAAAAAACCATGACTTATTAACAATCTTAAAGAAATAGGCATTATCGCCCCGAGTATCATGTCTTTTTGCTATATATGGAGAAATTTTTAAATTCGGTTTAAGATATGAAAGTAAAATTATAAAAAATATTGATGCAATTAAGCTGGTAGAAATTCCGATTGATATTAATTCAACTATTTTCATAAAATTTTTAAAAGATTCTACCCTTTAAACGAAAATGAGCTGATTTTGTTTCATTCTCTTTATTTTTCCTTATCTTTATATTGACTAAATAGCTGTACTCGGCTGCAAATATAATCAAGTATTCAAACTTGCAAATTTTTTTAATTTAATTAATTTTTTGTATGATTATAGAATTTTTTTCTGTCTGCCGTGTCAAACTGCGATGAAGAAAATAAACTGTCAGAACAGCCGTAATAGAAAGCGTCAACATTATTGCTGTCCCGCCATAAATAATTGTCTCAATGGAGATTTCAATAGTCATTTATCTCTTTTGTTATCTTGTTTTTCTGTCTACCGTGTCCTCCGTCCCTAAAAATTGCGCCCAACATTTGCGGGTTTGCGCAGTGCGTTTTAACTTATAAAATTTGTTTTGAAAAAATAAAATTAGTTAAAAGAAAGATTATCCTATGAAAAACAAAAACAAGCATTGCGCAAACCTGCTGTTAGATTTTAGAATTTTTTTTAAAACTCTTCGTTAATTTCAAACAACTCCCATATCTTTTAGCATTTTATCAACCAATTTATCCACAAGAGTTAAATCAATATTTTTGTAACCTTTTGAAATTCTGTTCATTAATTCAATCTTTACTCTATGAATAATTTTTGTTTTTATATATGAAACATCTTTGTCAGAAAGAGGCGTATTTGCAGGATTTATTTTTTCCCTGTATTTTTGAGAAATACTTAAAACATTTTCTATTTCTTTTTGATAATATGATGCAATTTCTTTGCTTTTATCTTTGATAGATTCTATAAGAATCTCGTGCAGAATTGCATTTGAAATGTTTCCTATAAATAAATCAATCAGCTTGTTCCTGTTTTGAGGCATTTTTTATTATTTCTTTTTCTAATTGATAATAGAAATTTTTATATTTTTTAACAAAATCTTCTTTAATTAAATTTTTTTTTATATCTTCAATCTCCATATATAAATTTTTTCTTATTTCTTTTTCTATATTGTTTTCTGATAATATTTTGTTTTTAATAAATAGATAAATAGCCATTAAATTTCTTATTAATTTATATTTTTCTTTTCCTGTTAAGTAATCAAAGTTTTCTATTAATATTTTACTTTTAATTAACTGAGCATCAAGATATTTGTATTTTATTTCTTTTATCGTAATCGGGGGCAATCTTTTTTTTGAGATGCAATTGTTTAACATTAATCTCCAAATTGGATCTATCTTTAATGCTTCGCTGAATGAATTTTTATTAAAAAAGATTATATGGGTTTCTATTTTTAACTTTTCTTTTATAATTTTTTCTATTTCTTTAATTTGACCACGCTTGGGCAAATTTGTCAAAAAATTTACTATTTTTTGTTCCTGTTTGCTTTTTTGTGCTTTTTTTGGTTTTTCTTGAGTAATGATTATAACATCTATATCATTAAAATTAAATCCTTCATCTAAAAATGATCCAGTAATAATTATGTTTTCATAATTTTCAAGATTTTTGTTTATTACGCTAATTATCTTGTTAATTATTTCTATTTTTATCGGATTAACATCCTCAACACCATAAAAATAAAGCTTTTTTTCATAAGGAGAGGATTTTTCTTCAAGAGGTTTAATTATGACATATTCTCCGATATCAAAACTTGCCCGATTTTTTGGGAGATAAACCTGGTCCATTTTGCTTCCCTTGCTGATTTTAGCTATTAATTCCATATTACGTAATATTACGTAATGTTTATAAATGTTTTTGTTTTTTGCTTTGTCTGAAGTTTTTGGTTTTTTTGAACAGCGAAATTGCTCGTTGCAGGGCAACTCGGATTAATTTGCTCCGAAATCGACTTTGTCAGATTTCTACGCTAAGAAGATTGTCGTATTGGAAAATATTTGAAGGTAATAATTTAATGAATAAAAAGCTGTTGGCGGCATTTTTTCTTATGCGAAACATCGTGCGGGACGCTGATGTGTAGCAAATTAATTCTGCGAAGCAGGTATTTCAAAGAAATTTATTCCTGTTTTGAGGCATTTTTTATTATCTCTTTTTCTAATTCAGAATAGAAATTTTTATACTTTTTAACAAAATCTTTTTGTCTTTATTAATAGAAGGCGTTAGGGGTAATCACTATAAAACGAACCGGGATAGTCGCTAGATGAACTACCCATAATGCTGCCAAGAAGTGCACCAGCAATAAATCCGCCACTAATATCAAGACTGCCATTATCAAGCAAATCTCCTGCAACAGCCCATCCAAAAGTAGATCTTGTATGGTCATCTCCAACATAACGACTTGCAACATTGGATGAACTAATATCTGAATAAATCTTTTGGAAAAAACCAGTATTCTGAAGATGAAAGTATGAATCAGCAAGCACCCCCGTTGCAAGAGAGAGAGTGTCGAATCTAAAATCTTTTTCTTCTAATTTTTTATATGCAATTTGAAGGGTTTCAATTAATTCTTCAGGCGTCCCAGGCATCATTGCAAGCACTCCTGCTGGAATAGCATATTTATAGATTCCGCTCCAACTTCTACCTAATATATCAAATATTTTCTTTGTTCTATCTACTAATTCTTTTGGTTCGTTTTGAGCATTTAGAAGGATTGTAGATAAAATACTTGTTTCTCTTGAATTAGGCAATTCATTTGCAATCAAAGTTTTATAAATCTTATGGGCTCTTTGAACAGAATCATCCCTCATAAACATTAAATGCGCTGCAATAGGAGCATTTATTGATGAATAAGTCCACCCTGTTTTTTTCATTTTTGTAAATGTAGTTTCAATATCTTTTAATACTTTAGTCATATTGTCATCAGCTTTTCTTTTTACAATTGCAAATGCAGCACCTGCCGTGTTATAATCATCTGTATAACCAATTCTAACTAATGCATTGTGAGCAGCAACAATTCTTCTTGCAACTTCTTTGGGGGTGTACTCAATCATACCCACTAATCCTGCTGCAATTGGTGCTTTTTTGTAGCTTGTCCAATCCTCTTTATCAAGTAATGTTGAAATTTGTTTGAATCTGCTAACAAGAGCATTAATATTTCCATTATATTTTGCAAGTTGCTGTGCAGTTAAAATAAAATTTTCATTAGGAACGTATTCATTTGCAAGTTTTTCATATACTTCATTTAATCTCTCAACAGAAGAAGTAATTTTGTTATCTATTTGATTAATTTCGTCATTGAATTTATTATAATCTTTATCAGCAATTCTGTACAATCTTGATTTAATTCTTGGCATTATAGAATACGCTTTCGCTGTTAGTTTAACATAACCCTCAGAAATTCTAACGTAACTTTCTAAATCTTGATTTACTTTTTCCAATCTTTGTTTTTCAGTTTGTGAATAAAGTAATTCTTGATTTGCTTTTTGTAATTTACTTTTTATTTTATCTAATTCCGCCTGTTCTCTTTTAAGATCAGATTTGCTTGACCAAAAATTTTCCCAACTAGAATTTAATTTTTTAGTTAGTATATTCTCTTGAGTTTGATCATTTTCAATTTGAGAACGATATGAATTAATATCTCTACTAACGGAATCAATTTGAGATGCATCTGATTGCATTTTAAGATATGAAGTATAATCTAAAATAGCAACAAGCCCCCTTTCTTGCATAAATTGTGTTGTCTGATTATCTATCTCTTGAGATTTTCCTTGATTTAAAGTTTCAAGAGCAGGATAAATTTTATTAACTTTCATTTTACGATATGAATTAACCTCTTCCTTATAAATCTTTGGGATATGTAGTCCTTTTAAAATGTATACAGGTTTCCGTTTTTTAAAAAATTAATTACCCCTTTAAATAAGCCATTTCATCTTCGTGGATTTGAATTTATAAGCAATTTAATAATTGGAAATTCCTTCATTGCTTTTTTTATGCTTATATGAGAGTGTTTTGCATATTTTTCCGCAATTGTTTTTTTCTTTGCGATTTTTAAATTATTCATCCAAATTTTTAAAACTCTTGTCGGTCTTTTATATTTTGTAAAATTTGTCTTGTTTTCTTTATTTAAAGAAGCTATTCCATAACTTAAAAAAATATTTTCATAAACCAAAAATCTCCAATACTGCTGTTTGTAAATTCTCCCGTTAAAAATATCCGTTTCGCTTAGAAGTTCGTAAGCTTTTGCAAGTTTTTTGTCCCGATATTCCAGAGGGATATTTTTTTCAACCCACAAAATTATTTCATCTGTTTTCATATCTACCTGGTCAAAAGTTCTCAATGTTTCATTGCTGGCTTTTAATTTAAAAATTTTTTTTAAAACATCTAATATATTTTCTTCTTTGTTTCGCTCATCAAATAAAGTTTTTATCTGCTCTTCAGAGGAAAGCTTGGAAATTGTCTGCGCGTCATTTATTGCCGCCCTTAAATCGCCTTTAGTTTTTAGCGCAATTTCCGTGAGAATTTTGTTGTCAATAAATTTTTTTTCTTTTCTTAAAATTTTAATTAAAACATCTTTTACTATTTTATAATCTAAATCTTTTAATTGAATGATTTCGCATTTTTTTCTTAATGGAGATAATTTTTTAGTCCAGGCGTCATTTGCTGTCATAATTATTGGATATTCGCTGAGTTCAATTAATTCAACTAATTCCTGAATTCCTCCCCGGTCTTCTCCAGCTATTCCATCCATCTCATCAATTAATAATATTTTTCCTTTTTTTAATAATGATCGCTGTTCTATTGCCGGTTTTAAAGTTTCTTTTAATTGCGGTTTGTTTCTTAAATCTGAAGCGTTTAACTCAAAAATTTCTGAGTTTGTTTCTTTTGCTGCAGCGTTAGCAAGAGAAGTTTTGCCTGTTCCTGCAGACCCGTAAAGAATTATTGCTCTTTTTTTTAGCCCCGAAGGGGTCTCCCTTGGAGAGGGAAAATTTTTAATAAAATCTATTACTTTTGCAACAGCTTCTTCCTGCCCTCTTATATCCTCAAAATAAATCGGTCTGTATTTTTCAGCCCAGGTTGTCATTTTTAATTTTTTCTTAAAAGCATGTCGCTGTAAGAATCTTTAATAAGATCATTGTCCGGGATTTTGAATAAATTTTTATAATATAAACACTTTTCTCTTAATTTCTCTTCTGAAATTAAATTTTCCAGGGAAATTGCTTCTATTTCCACAAAATTTCCAAGATTTTTTACTTTATCAATATGAAATTTTACATTTTCAATAAAATAAATTTCTCTTTCTTTATTAACTTCAATAAGAATTTCATGGGTTTTTTTAGTTCTTTTTTCTAATTCATCAATTCTTCCCTGATTGTCAAAAAGAATAACTTTTGATTTTTTCAAATCTCTTTTATTTTCTCTTTTGTAATAAATTAAATAATTTTCAATATTTCCTCTTCTTAATTTTAATCTTCCCGTTTCATTTTTGAAATAAATATCTTTTTGATTGTCAGTTCCGATAAATTTTGCATTATTCTCTTTTAAAATTTTTCTTATTTCTCCCTGCTGTTTTTCTGATGCCCTTGCTTTTATTTCAATATTAGTGTATGTCATTTTATTTTTTCTTTTTTTAATTTTTTTTGTGAATATTCTTGTCTTTTTTCTACTATATGCTGAAGAACTATTGATGCAGATGAAGAAAGATTCATACTTTCAATGATTCCATACATTGGTATTTGGATTACAAAATCACATGCGTTAACGGCCTCTTTTGATAAACCTACTGTTTCATTCCCAAACCAGACTGCTAGATTACCTTGTGTATATTTTCCTTCAGAAAGAGAAGCACTTTTTTTTCCAATTGAATGTGAGGACGTTCCTATATTGGTAAAATTTTTATTGGATAGATGTTTTAGACATTCTTTTGTTGAAGAGAATTTTTTTACAAAAATCCATTTAATTCCTGATGCACTTAAGTTCAGAAGTTTAGGATTTTCACGCATTTCCTCCCATTTTTCTGGGAGTTTTAACTTGTTGTTTATTAAGTAGACTTTTCCAACAGCAAGCGCCTCTGAAGTTCTTATTATTCCCATCAAATTTTTAATATCTTTAGGATTTTCAACAACACAAATAAGCGTCTTTGATCTTCTTTCTGATGCTTTATCAGCTCTTTTTCTTAAAGATGTTTTTTGTAATTCCATAATTTTCCTTTTCAATTAAATTTATTGTAATCTTTCTAATTTCTCTAAATCCTTTTTTATTTCTCAAAGCCCGCCAAGATGCCCAAGGAGGGCACAAGAATCTTGACAGATTATCATTTTTTTCCTAAACCTGCCAAGACAAAACTTGCTAAAAGAGATTGAAGCTGAATAAAGGGGTCAGAGCCCTCGGTGATTCTAAATTCTATCTCGCCTGTTTTTTCTGTCAGCTTTACTTTTATTTCCGGTTCAATTGCAAGATTCCATATTTCTTTTTGAATTGCTTTTACCACATCCTGCCCTGAAATTGATTCTTTCAGCATAAGGTCTAAAAGTTTTTCGCGGGAGTTTTCAAAATCTCCAGCTAAAGCATAATCAAGAACCACTCTGATGTCTTTTGGTTTTGTATTTGCAATCATTGTTGAAACTAAATCCGGATTTATTGACGGAGAAATTGCCGCCGTTGATTGCAAAAGATTAATGCTTCTTCTGCAGTCCCCCTCGCTGCCTTCATAAATTATTTCAAGAACATCGGGATGCATAGTCAGGTTTTCATTCTTGGCAATTTTCTGAAGAACTTTTTCAATATCTTTTTTTTCCAAGAGCTTGAATCTGAAAATTGCGCAGCGCGACTGAATCGGGTCAATTATTTTAGATGAATAGTTGCACGATAAAATAAATCTGCATCCGGAAGAATAATTCTCCATTGTTCTTCTCAGGGCTTGCTGGGCTTCAGGAGTTAAGGCGTCTGCTTCGTCAAGAAAAATTATTTTAAACGGAACTTTTCCGAGAGATTTTGTTCTTGCAAAACTTTTTACTTTTTCCCGGACAACATTTATTCCTCTTTCATCTGAAGCATTCAGTTCAAGGTAATTTTCTTTCCAGGTGTTTTTGAAGAGCTCTTTTACCACGACAAGCGCGAGAGTTGATTTGCCGACGCCCGCCGGTCCTGCAAATAATAAATGCGGGATGTTCATTGCTTTTGTCAGCGACTCAACTCTTTTTATGATATCATTTTGCCCGACTACTTCAGAAAATTCTTTTGGGCGGTATTTTTCAGTCCAGATAGAGCTGTCATGGTCTATTTCTTTATTCATTTTTAAAATATTTTTTAGTAGACAAATATTTATTTGTCACATCAATTTATCCTTTGATGCAAGGTGTAATGAGGTAAAAAAGAAATAGCTTATAAATTTTATTGTTCACAAAAGAATGGTTTTTAATCAAAATTATTATTGGTATTTTTTTAAAAAATTATGAATATCTTTAATTTTAATTATTATTTCGTTCGTTTCTTTTAATTTATCCTCTAATTTCTCATTTTCTTTTTCTGTTTCTTCTAATTTATTTTCTAGTTCTCCGTTTTCTTTTTTTAGATTTTCATATTTTGTATAAATATTATTTGCAATTTTTAATAATTCTCCCCCGTCAAAAATTTGATTTTTTAAATAATTGTCTATTGCTAAAGACCGCCTATATTCTTTAGAATTTTGAAGAGCTTCCGCCGAAAGACCTTTTAATTCATCTTTTAGTTCATAATATTCTTCAATTTTATCGGAAATTTCCTGATAATCTGTCATT
>JACOWL010000011.1 GCA_016176815.1 Candidatus Pacearchaeota archaeon | reverse complement strand
TGGAATTACTTTTACAAGATTATTTTCTTCTTCTGCTAATCCAAACACTGCTGCGACAATTTCATTCCCTTTTTTTTCTGTTCCTTTTCCGGGAAGATAATCTTCTCCTGAAAAAATTACTTCGCCTGGAATTACTATTTTTCTGTCTGTCATTTGGCAAACTTCCTGTTTGACGAATGTGTCAAAAAATTTCCTGTTTTTTGTTCCTTTTTCATTTTTATTTTATAATTTCATCTAATTTAAATCTATTCATTTTAATTCTAATTTAACATTTAATTCTTCTGAATCTAATTTTTTTAATAATCCTTTTAAATGTCCTACAATCATTTTATCTTCACGGCTAATTGGAGTTGTGCATTTGCCGTTTCTATCTTCATCATGATAATTTGTTAACCTTATTCTAAATTCATCGTCATATTTTTCAATTTTAAATTCATATATCTTTCTAATCATTTTATTCTTTAACCTCTTCTGTCAGAGCGCTTCCGTGCGTCACTGAATTTAATTGATCATAAAAATTCATCACAATTCCTGAAGGAACACTAACAATAACTCTCAAACTTCCGTCGTCAAGCCAGTTTTCATCTTTTTTATATTGCGCAACAATTCCGTAAGCTTTTCCCGTGTGCACTGCAGGAATAGTTATTCTTACTGTTTTTGTTTCAAGTTTTATCGGGAGAATTTTACTTATCTCTGCAATTATTTCTTTTATCTGATTTTCAATAGGAACATTTTTAATATTTACATGCGCCTGTTCCAACGCGGATTTAATCCTCTCTGCTGTATGCGGATTTCCTGTTTTGGGGTCAACTGAATTTGCAGATAGAAAATCAACTGCCTGCTTGAATTTTTTATCCTGCTCAGCGCTTCTTTGCTCCTGCGTAACTAAAACTTCGCCTTTTTTTACAATTTCCGACGCAATTTTATTGACATCTGTTGTTCCGAAAGCTTCTTTTATTTCTGTTTCAGACGCTTTTTCTCCTTTTTTTAAATCTTTAAAAATAAAATCAGTCTCTGCCTGAATGAAATTAATTTCCCCTTTTTTAAATTTCAAAGCATTTTCCATATTAACCAAAATCTCAAAATGTTTTCCTGCTTTTTTTATTCTTGCGGTTGTTTGAGTCATTTTAATTCTTCTAATTTGAATCCTTTTGATTTAATTTTTTCAATAGTTTCATTTATTAATTTTTCAGTTCCTAAAAAAGTTATATTTCCAAAATGTTTTAAATTTTCTTCATCTGCAGTTGCATTTACAATTACAGCGAGGTCATTTATGTCATATGTTCTAATATCTACATTTTTAATTGATGTTGTTGTACTTATTAATTTTCCAGAATATTCTTTGTTAAAAATTTCATAAACTTCTTCAAAAGATTTTTTTCCTAAATTAATTAAATATGAATTCATAACCATTTTAAATTTCCTTAATCCTCTCCCCTTCTATTCTTTCAATTTTTTTATTTTCAGAATTAATATAAACAAGTTCAAATTTGTTTAGAGAAAATTTATTCCCTTTTATTTCCTTGAAAATTTCCAGAGCCAATTTTATTCCTTCTTTAATTTTTAAATTTTGTTTGTATTTTTCTCTTAATTTTTCTTTGATTTTGTCGTCGCTCTCGCCAATCGCATTAGCATGATATGAAAAATAATTTCCTGTAATGTCGCTTACAAATAATTCCGGTTTTTTTCCGTTAATGCCTGCCGTCATCATAGAAACTCCAAAAGGTCTTGCTCCGCCGTATTGGGTGAATTGCTGTTTCATGTTTGCAATTTCTTTTACAATTGATTCTGTTTCAATAGGCGAGTCATAAGTTATTCTGTGCTGCTGGGCCAAAAGCTGGGCGCGTTCAATTAATACTCTTGCATCAGAAACAATTCCGGCGACGCCAATGCTTGCGCTTCCGAGCCTGACAGTTTTTTCCGCGTATTCAACCTGAAGCAAGTGCCCGTCAGGAGAGAACATCGTCGCAGTTCTGTCATAACCCATTGCTTGATGCTGCATATCTGTTGACATATCCATTTCGTTTATTAGAGAATTTTATAATGTTTATCTAATTTTATTTCTCTGTCCAAAAAAAGAAATTTTGGAGATTTATAAATGTTTCTTTGATGATGTTTTAACAAATCTTTATTTTATTTTAATTCCAATATCCTCTAAATCTTTTTTTATTTGTTCAGGGTTTTTAAATAAAAGTGTTTTCATGCCTAAATCTTTTGCTGGTTCTAAATTATGTTCTAAATCATCTATAAATAAACATTCTTTTGGCTTATAATTGGCTTTTTCTAAAGCAATTTTATAAATTTCTATTTGGGGTTTATGAAATCCGGTTTTGTAAGAGATTATTGTAAAATCAAAATTATCGCTTATTTTATATTTTCCATCTAAATAAGGCCACCATTCTTTTGTTTGGTCTGATAAAAGTCCAACTCTATAATTTTTTCTAAGTTTATTAATCAATTTTGGCATTCCTTTTTGAGGTTCAAAATAATTGATTAATTTTTCTCTTAATTCTTTCCAGTCTTTTTTTATTTTCAAATCTTTAAGATGTTGTCGCCAAAAATCTTCTTCGGTAATTTTTCCAGAAAAATAAGGGGTATAATATTTTAAGAAATTTTTTCTTACTTCTTCTTTAGGAATCGTGAAAGTATCTTCTACATAATCCCAGAATTTCCATAAACCTCTGTTAAGATAAACTCCTCCCAAGTCAAATATTATTGTTTTTATTTTTCCCATTTTTAATTAAAAATAAAACTCCAATTAGTATTAAAAAGCTTCCGAAAATTTTAATAAATGTTGGAATTTCTGATAGAATTACAAAAGCAAAGAAGATTGTAAATATGGGAGTCAAAGTTCTTAAAAGGTTTGATGTGCCCAACTTAATGTATTTTAACGAATTATAGAAAAATTCAAAACCTAAAAACGCACATAAAAAAGAACCTCCCACAATTAAAGGAAGAATATCAAGATTAAGAACCAAATCTGTTTTTTTAATGAAGGTATAAAATAATCCAAATAACGCTATGAAAAATAATCTAACCAAATTAATTGTTTTTGGAGAAATTTCATTGATATATTTTTTAGCTATGAAAGAAGAAGTAGCAAAGAGAAAAGCGACTATTAACATTAAAAAACTTCCCTTCACAATTGAAAGTTCTTGATTCCAATTTATTATGAAAACTCCTACTATAGCAATAATTATGCCAAAAAATTCCAATAACTTGAATTTTTCTTTTAAAAAAATGAGAGAGTATATTAAAACGAATATGAATACAAATTGAACTATAAATGAAGTTAAAACTGGGCCAATAGTTTTTAATCCGTTTAAGAAAAAAATCGCAGCTAATCCTTCAATCAACCCAACAATAATTAGGGGGTTTGATTTACTTTTTATTTCCTTAAATATTTGTTTTCGTTTTTTAATCCCAAAGAATAAGGAAAATATGAATGCAATTAAAAACCAATAAAATAATATTTTAGAAATTGATTCATCTTTTAATAAAATTGCAAAGAAGATATAAGAAAGGCTCAATAAAATTGCAGACAAGATTGCAAGAAATATTCCTATTTTTATTTTTTCTACCATTTTATTTAATTACCAATTTTTTTAAATCTCTTTTTAACTGTCTTCCATTTTTAAATAAAATCGTATTTATGCCGACACTTTTGGCAATTGAAGTGCAGTAAGTCTTATCATCTACAAGAAGGGCTTCTTCTGACCTAACTTTTAATTTCTTTAAAAGATATTTATAAAATTGCTTCTCTGTTTTTATCATATTGATGTTTATAGAAACAAATATTTTAGAAAAAATATTATAATTTTTTCTTTTAAAATAATTGGTAGCAGGTATTTCACTATTAGTAATAAGAACTAATTTATATCCCTTTTTATAGAGATTTTTTGCTATGGAAAAAATATTTTTATTCTCTTTATACGCTTCACTAAAAGCATCTTCAAATAGAGTTCTTCTTTTTGGGAATGATATTTTGAGTTTTTTTGAAACTCTTCTCCAAAAAAAATCTTGTGACCATGTACCCTTCCAAAGTTTTTTCTTATGTCTTTCATAAAACGAAAGTAAAGAATTATGGTCTATTCCCAAATATTTAGCCCAATATTTAACTGTTTGATGTGGTGGAAATTTAATCAAGACACCTCCCCAATCGAAAAAAATTACTTTTATTTTTTCCATCTTATTTAATTTTCAATCCCTTAATCGTCCCGCTAACTTTTTTCACGCTCATTTTCTCAGGCCAGACGCAAAGCGAAGCCCTTACAGAATCAAGCATTTCTCTATTTACAGATATAATTACATAATCATTTTCGGATTTAATAAAACTCAAAGAAGTTTTTGACATCCCAAGAACTCCAATAAAATCTTTAATTGCTTTTGGAATATTTTCTTTTAAATTTTTTCCGCTGACTAAAAGATATCTTTTTCTTTCGCGCATAGAGGGTTTTAGGGGTTTCATATGATTAGCAAGAAAAAAGTAATATAAAAAACTTGTTAATCAAATCCTGCAGGTTTTCAAACCTCTTTTTTCCAAATAATTTTGATGATAATCTTCAGCCTTGTAAAACTTTCCTGCCTTTTTTATTTCGGTCACAATCTTGTCCACATGTTTTTTCTGTTCTTTTTTAATAGAATTTTCAGCCAGCTTTTTTTGTCCGAGAGTATAATAAAAAATTGCCGATTTATACTGGCTTCCGTAATCAGGCCCCTGCCGGTTTAATTGTGTTGGATCATGAATTTTCCAGAAAATTTTTAATAGTTTTTTAAATGAAATTTCTTTTGGATTGTATTCTACTTCACAAACTTCAACAAATCCTGTTTTATCAGAGCAAACTTCATCGTAAGTCAGACTCGGATATTTTTTTTCATCACCGCCCATATAACCAACTGCAGTTTTTGTTATACCATTAACATTTTTAAAATCATATTCAACTTGCCAAAAACATCCTGCACCAAAAGTTATTTTTTCTGTTTTCATATTGTTCATTTTCCCTTAAATTTTAAAGCCGCAGAATTTATGCAAAATCTGTTTCCCGTAGGAGTTTGCGGAGCATCTTTAAAAACATGCCCTAAACTTTGTTTTAGAATCAAAAAGCGCATTTCCGCAGCCAGCGCAAATAAACTCGCCTTTTTTATCAAACTTTACAAATTTTCCTGAGAAAGGTCTTTCTGTCCCTTTTTCTCTTAAAACATGAAACTCTTCAAAACTTAATTTTTTCCTCCACGAAGAATCATCCGGTTCCTTTTTCATAAGTAGTTTAAAAAAACCAAGTTTATTAAATTTTTCAAAACATATATAAATAAACTCTCATAATCACTTTTATAAAAAAGAGTAAAACAAAAAAATGGAAATCTGCACAATCGGCGGTTATGAGGAAGTCGGAAAAAATATGACTGCTGTAAAAATTGGCGACGATGTAATTATTTTTGATGCCGGAATTTATCTTCCGCCGTTAATAGATTTACAGGAGCAGGAATCTTTTGTTAAATATACCGAGCATATGTTAAGAAAAATAAAAGCCATTCAAATTCAATTTTAGAAGATGAAAAATTAGTTCTGCATAATAAAAGAGCGGTTATTAAAGCAAATTCCAAATTAAAACTAAAAGGAGAAAACGGGGAAATTGATTTAGAATTTATCCATACAACTCACTCAACAATTCAGTGCGTTCTTGTTGTCTGGCATTCAAAAGAAGGAGGAATTTTTTATGCTCTTGATTTTAAATTTGACAAGCATCCGGTTATTGGCGAGCCCCCAAATTATTCAAGATTAAAAGAATTAGGAAGAAAAAAACAAATAAAATGTCTTGTTGTTGATTCTCTTTATGCAGACACCGAGAGAAGAACAGCAAGCGAGAGAATTGCCAGGGATCTTTTAGAAGACGCGCTTTCTGTAATTCGCGACAGAAATTCGGCGCTTTTCATAACAACTTTCTCTTCGCATATTGCGCGATTAAAAAGCATTGTTGAATTTGGAAAAAAAACAGGAAGGCAGATAGTTTTTATGGGAAGAAGCTTGATGAAGTATGTCAATGCCGCAAAAAAAGTTGGACAGTGCCCGTTTTATCATCAGATTAGATTAATGAAATACAGAAAACAAATAAATTCTTTTTTAAAAAAAGTTGAAGACCAAAGAGGCAAATATTTAGTTGTCTGCACCGGACATCAGGGGGAAAAAGGCGCGATTTTGGACAGAATACTAAATGATGAAACACATTTCAAATTCCGCGCCGGAGACAATGTAATTTTTTCTTCAAGCGTAATTCCTGTTCCTCAAAATATTAATGCCCGCGAGAAAATGGATAAAAAATTAAGAGCTAAAGGAGTTAGAATACAAACAGATATTCATGTTTCAGGACATGGCGGCCGCGAAGATTTAAGAGATTTAGTAAATATGCTGGAGCCAGCGCATATAATTCCTGCGCACGGCTCAATGGAGCAGGAAATCCCGATGGTTGAGTTGGCAAAAGAAATGGGTTACAAATTTCAGGAAAATGTTCATTTATCGTCTAATGGAAAAGTTGTGAGGATATAAAATATCTAAGGAAAATTTAGAGAGAAAAAATAAAATTAAGTAATGGCTCTGTTGAAAATCTTAATTTTTTATTTGTTTTGAGTTCCACCACAAGGAGGGTGGCAAGACAAATTCCCACTTAAACTCGTCTTTCAGACGAGACCCGCCCTTAATTTTTATTTTAATTGCCAAAAAAGTTACGAACTCAAAACCTTTTCAACAGAGCCTTAAGCAAGTAAACAATTATATTTATATTTATTGTAATAAAATTTATATTTTTTCCAGTATTGAGCTTAACAACAGGAACTAAACTTCCGCTGGCAATTGTGGAATCATGCAGTATGTATCATAGGGGAAATTTATTTTCAGATTATGATTCCTGGTGGACAAGGCATGAAAGCAAATATTTAGATCTTCAGCTTAATAAAGAGCAATTCAAAAATTTTAATTTTAATAACGGCTTCAGCAAAGGAGATATTTTATTTATAATAAAAGCAAAGCCGGAGAAATTAAAAGTCGGCGACGTGATGATTTTTGAAGGCAACCAGCAAAATCCAATAATTCATAGATTAATAAATATTAAAAAAGAAGAACAAAAAATAGGAAATTTTTTGACAAATTTGACGGGAAATCAAATTAAAGAAAATGAAGAATATCTTTTTTCAACTATGGGGGATAATAATAACGGGCAGTTAAGCATTGAAAAAGAAATAAAGTCAGATCAATTAATTGGAAAAGCATTATTCAGAATAACTCCTGGGTTTGGATGGGCAAAGCTTATTTTTTATGAACCCTTGCGTTCAGACGCTGAGAAAGGATTTTGTGAAGAGAGATAAAAATTATAATGCCAACATTTTTAAATAAGAATATATAACTCCTTCAATGGAATTTTGTCCTAAATGCGGAGCAATTTTAATTCAAAAAACAAAAAATTTTGGATGTCCAAGATGCAATTATTCTTCTAAAAACAAAGCGATATTAAAAACTTCTGAAAAAATTAATGAAAAAAATCAGGGAGTTGCAATATCAAGGGAAACAAAAGGCGTGCATCCAATCGTCAATGAAAAATGCAAGAAATGCGGGCATGACAAAGCATATTTCTGGACAGTTCAGACGCGCGCTTCAGATGAATCAGAAACAAAATTCTTTAGATGCGTGAAATGCGAACATACTTGGCGAGAATATAGGTAAGAGTAAATTATTTTCTAATTTTATATTTTAATTTATTTGAATATTCTTCTTACTGATGCTCGAGTAGAGAGTATCGGTAAGAGTAAATTATTTTCTAATTTTATATTTTAATTTATTTGAATATTCTTCTTACTGATGCTCGAGTAGAGAGTATCGGTAGGTTTTCAGAGAATATATCTATCTTTGAATAATAATTCTTAAAAGCCAAATTAATCTAATTATATAATGAGTTTAGAAAAAATAACTTTTTTAAGAGACGAATCGAAAGGAAGCGCGGAAATAAGTAAATTATTCAGAAAAAAGAAAATTGAAATTATAGAAGTTTATTCAAATTCTGAACGAGGTCCTTCTTTACTTATCCCAAGTCAATTTTATCCAATTAAAGGAAAGAATAGCATTATAAATTATATTAAAAGTAATTATTAATAAAAAGAAGCAGAATTCTAAAATTTATTAGATAACATAAACATTTTAAACAAATTAATTCTTAGTTTAATATAAATCAAAAGCACGGCTTCTCCGAAGTCATACTCTTGTGATTCGGAGAGAAAAGATAGTCAAGAGCATGGCTTCGTAGCTCAGCCTGGTAGACTCAAAAGATCTCTACGAGATTTTGGTCAGTACCAATCTGACTACAATAAATACGGCTTCGTAGCTCAGCCTGGTAGAGCACTGCCCTCTTAAGGCAGGTGTCGGGGGTTCAAATCCCCTCGAGGCCATTAAAATAAAACTAAATAAATAAAATGACAATAAAATTTTGCAAGAAGTGCAAATCACTTTTAGATTTTTTTAAAAAGAAAAATAAAGTTTTTTATTTTTGCAATAAGTGCAAAATTGGCGGAGAAGTAAAAGACAAAAATTTTCTAAATGAAATAGAAAAAGAAATGCATGAAAAAGAAACAGGTAAAGGAGTAATTAAAGACAAAAATATCTTTGCGACTTATCCGTTTAAATGCAAAAAATGCGGATATGACAAAGCAGAAATAATTGACCAAGGAGTAAAATATTCAGACGAGGAAAGCGAGATTTTATTTCAGTGCGGGAAATGCGGATGGTCTGAGAGAATTAATAAAAAAAGCTCGTGATGATGTTTTTAAAAAATAAATACCTGCTCACTCTGTTCGCAGAATTAATTGGCTTCGCATCAGCGTCCCGCATGATGCTTCGCTAAGAAAATTATTATCATAGCAAAGTTTGAGAAGTTGGGCTAATCCATTATAATGTTAAAATAAATTAATCCAAGATTAATAATTAAAACCACTGTTTGGGACATATTTATAAATAAATCCGAGTTGCCCTGCAACGAGCGTTTTGACTTTGACAAACTTTTGTTTTTTATTAATATCCAAAGGCAAGGCGCGAGCAGAGCAATTTCACAAGATAAACTTCTCAAATTAAAAACGTTTCAAAATAACTTTTTATTAGAATTTAATAAAGATATAAAATTATCTGATTAATTTCTGGATGTTTTCAATAGCGTCTGCAACATCCTGTCCTTTTTTAGTCAGTTTAATCACTTTTATTCTCCCTCTTTTTTCAAAATCAACTAACTTAAGTTCTTCTAATGTCTGCAGAATTTTAACTGCGTGGCTGTAAGTGCAGTCAATTTCTTTTGCCAGAATACTTCCATATCTCATTCTTGTATTTTTCTTTAGAGCAACCAACATCAATGCCGGTTTCCGTCTGAAAAAGAGGTCAAAATTGTCATTCATTTTGTTTAATTTTTATACTGGAAATTTAATGTATATATCCTGACAATAGTGTCTTTTTAAAGCTTTTGAAATATATATATTAAAATTCACTATTCGCTATTAGTGAAAATAAATCCTTTAAAAAATTCACATCAAAAATTTTATTAACCGGCTTTTTGTATTTATATTATGAAAATGGGTTTCTTTTTGAAAAAAGAAACTACACTAGTAGAAAAGCTTGAATAGCAATGTAAAACTGGAAACAGGAAGTTTCCGTAAAACATCCCTTTCAGCGATATAAAGAAAACTACAATTGAAAAATGAAAAAGAAAACAAAAATAATGGCAATAGGAGATATTCATGGAGACACTGGTTTAGTAAAAAAACTTGCAAAAATGGCTAAAGACGAAAAAGTTGATATAATAATTCTTCCGGGAGATTTAACCTGGCTGGAGCAGTCAACAAAAAATTTAATCGGGCCTTTTATTAAAGAAAATAAAAAAGTTTTAATAATGCCCGGAAACCATGAAACAATGGCGACGATAGATTTTTTGACGCAGGTTTATCCAAATACAAAAAATATTCACGGAATTGGAATAAAAGAAAATGGTTTGGGGATTTTTGGAGTAGGATATGCAGATTCAGGTCCATTTACTATAACTGATAAAGAAGTTGCCAGAGCATTGGAAAAAGGATATGCCCAGATAAAAAATATGAAAAAGAAAATAATGGTGACACACTCGCATCATGCAGGAAGCAAAGCGGAATTTTCCGGTTTTCCGGGGAGCAAAGCTATAAAAAAAGCAATTGAAAAATTCCAGCCGGATTTAGTTATAAGCGGGCACATTCACGAAGCCGGAGGAATTGAAGAGCAAATCGGAAAAACAAGAATTATTAATGTCGCGAGGAAGCCGGTTATTTTTGA
>JACOWL010000008.1 GCA_016176815.1 Candidatus Pacearchaeota archaeon | reverse complement strand
ATCAAATAAATTTATTTTTAATCCTGAATTTAAAAAAGCAATCTCCCTGAATCTGTTTTCCAAAAATTTATAATCAAATTCAAGCGTGGAAAAAATTTGCTCATCTGGCCAAAAAGTAATTTTAGTTCCGGTTTCGTCTTTTCCGGCATTTCCAATAATTTTTAATTTAGTTTTTGCCTCGCCGCGGGAATATTCCTGAGAATAAAGCTTTCCATCTCTTTTAATTTCCAAGATTAATTTTTTTGACAGGGCATTCACGCACGAAACACCTACTCCATGCAGACCTCCGGATATCATATAAGATTTTTTGTCAAATTTTCCTCCAGCATGCAATTTTGTCAGGGCAACCTCACATGCAGGAACTTTATACTGTGGATGAATATCCACTGGAATTCCTCTGCCATCATCATCAACTGTCACAGAGCCGTCTTTATTTATAAAAACATTTATACTTTTGCAAAAACCTGCAAGAGCTTCATCAACAGAATTATCAACAACTTCATAAACCAAATGATGAAGTCCTTCTTTTCCTGTTGAGCCGATGTACATGGCCGGGCGTTTTCTAACTCCTTCCAGCCCCTCAAGAACCTTTATTGATTCTGCTCCATAAGATTTATTTTCAGCCATTTTTATAAAATTTTTTGGTGTTTATACTAAAATAAAATCAACATGGTTTATAAAGGTTTCCCAGCTTTTATCGTCGATAAAATTGTTTTTGATGGGTTTTTAACATTGAAATAGTTCGTCGCAGGGCAACTCAAATTTTTTAATAAATAGATGTTTGTAATCGCTTAATTAAAGCATTATCAATTCTCAAAAATTTTGGATCAATTTATTTTAACTGTTTTTATTTTTCCAACAACCATCTCCATAAAGAAATGATCTTAATTGTTTTCTTTTCTCTTTTAATTTCTCCATCATAATCCCATGAAATTACCAAAAGATTATTGCACTTTAAATCTTTAGAAGCTCTTAATAAAGAAGTTATTTCTCTTTCTTTAATATTTTCTTTTGAATTTACATAACTCACTTGAATTAATTGTTTAACTTTATTTCTCTTTTTTAATACAAAATCTGTTTCTCTTTGCTGATGGTCTTTCCAATAATATATTCCCAGATTATAATCTTGCGATTTTCTTCTATAAAGTTCTATTGCAACCGCATTTTCAATTATTTTCCCTTTATTTTCAGAAAATTTAAATCCAATTAAATTAACAAGTCCCGTATCAACGCAATAAATTTTTTTGGGCGCAACAAATTGTTGTTTTAACTTAAAACTAAATCTTTCTAATTCAAATATAAGAAAAGCTTCTTTAAAATAAGATATCCAATTAGAAATTGTAGAAACATGCTTTACTCCTAAAAGTTTAGCAAGTCTGGAATAACTTATTTCTTCCGAAGAATTGGATAAAACATATTTTCCTAATTGCTTTAATTCATTAATTTTTTTTATATTATACCTAAGTAAAATGTCCTTTGTTAAAATGTCATCATACACTTTAATTACTGCCTGCCCCCCAAATTTATAGGATTCTGGAAAACCTCCATTTTTCAAAAATTCTTCAAGGTAATTTTTTATTTGTGATTTTTCTTCTGAAGTGTATGCTTGCTGAATTTTAAACTCTTTAAAATTTAAAAATTCTTTAAATGAAAAAGGAAATAATTGAATATCTAAATGTCTCCCAGTTAAATGGGTTGCTAATTCTCCGCTTAATAACTTTGAATTGCTTCCGGTAATAATTATTTTTTTTGTTCTCCTTAATCTATTTGCAAAAAGTTCCCATTTGGGAATGTTTTGAATTTCATCTAAAATAATATATTCCACTTTCCCATAGAGTTCATAAAAGGATTGCAAGACTTTATCTAAACTTTCTGATTTTAAATCAATAATTCTTTCATCATCAAAATTAATATAACCAAATTTTTTATCTTTTTCAGCTAAATAAGAAAAAATTGATTTTCCGCATCTTCTTATGCCAGTTATTACAAGGATATTTGGATATTTAAGAAAATTTCTTGCTTTGTCCAAACTTTCCCTAAAGATTATTTTCTCTCTTTTTTCTATTTCTTCTATCTCTTTTCTCTGCTCCCTAATAATCTCTTTTATATCCATATATTACTAATAGAAAGCTATTTTATAAAGCTTTCTATTACTATTGAAGACCATCTTAAGAATAAAGACATCAGAAAAAGATTATTCAAGAACCTGCTTAATCTTTTTTTGCATTTCCATTTCTAAATCAAACTTCTTCCTCTTAATTTCCTGTTCATGATTTTGAAGTTCTCGTTTTAATCTTAGCTCATACTCGCTTTCTAATCTTGTCTTGAGAACTTTTTCTTTTTTTGCAAGTTCTGACTCTAATTCTTTATGCGATTGTTCAGCAAGTTCTTCTCTTATCCGTTTTATTTCTTTTTCTTCTTTGCCTTCAAGCATTCTTTCTTTATTGCGCGCTTTTTCATCTAATTTCCGTTTTTGGTTTTCCAATTCCTCTCTGGCATGCCTTTTTAATTCAGCCGTATATTCACTATCAATCCTTGATTTTTCTTCTTTAAACTTTTTATTAAGTTTTTCCCTGAATTTTTCAGAAATTTCTTTCTGCAGACCAACTGCAACTTTTTCATCAAATTTATTTTGATATTCTTTTTCAAGTTTTTTTCTTAATTCATTATCCTGCTTTTCCATTCCGGCTTTTTTAAGCGCAAGATTTTTTAACGCTTCTTTATGTTCGTTTTTTAATTTAGACCTTTCATTTTCAAATTCATTTCTTGCAATTTTTCTTAATTCATCCATATATTCAGCATCAACTCTTGCTTTTTCCTGTTTAAATTTTTTATTGAGTTTTTCCCTGAATTTTTCAGAAATTTCTTTCTGCAGACCAACTGCAACTTTTTCATCAAATTTATTTTGATATTCTTTCCCGAGTCTTTTTCTGAGTTCTTTATCCCCCAATTTTAATCTGATTTTTTTCTCTAAAAAACTTTTTTTTAATTTGGATTTTTCATTTCCAATTTCATTTCTTGCAATTTTCTTTAATTCAGCCCGGTATTCACTATCAATCCTTGCTTTTTCCTCTTTAAACTTTTTATTAAGTTTTTCCCTGAATTCTTCAGAAACTTTTTTATGGAGATTTTCTTTAACTTGCTCATTGAATTTTTTTTGATATTCTGCTTCAAGTTTCTTTGTTAATTCCTTGTCTCTTTTTTCTAATTTAATCTTTTTATTTACAAGACCGCTGAATATTTTTCTGTGTTCTCTCTCTAATTTTTCTTTTTCATTTTCAAAATTAGATAACAAGTCGTCATGTTTTTTCCTGTATTTTGCCTCTCTTCCCTTTAAATCAATTTCCAGAAATTCATCAATTTCCTTTTCCTTTTTCTCAACTCTATCTGACAGGGCTTTTTTTGTATCTTTCAAAAAACTATTAAAATTAGCATCAACCAGAATATCAACGCCGGAATCAATGGGAATTTTTTGTTTAGATTTTTTGATAATCTCAGAATCCTCTTTATGGGCCTTTTCTATTTTCTCTAAATCTTCTTGAATATTTTCCAATCCTTTTTTAATATATTTAGCGGGGCTTTTTTTTCTGCTTTTTAATTTCAAATCTCTTAGTTTTTTTTCAATATTAGGAATTTCGGAAACTTTTTTCAATTTTGCTCTTATATCCTGCTCTTCTTTAGCAAACCCGCGCGTATCAAGAGAACTAATTTCTTTTTCAAGCTCTTTTAATCTTTCAACTCCAAATTTAAAAGTTTCAAAATCTGTTTTTGAAACACCCGATTCTTTTTTATTCACCATTTTTTGTTATTGTAGTTTTCTTTTACATTACTCTCTTAGGTTTTTCTACCATTCACCATCTTTATAACTGCCTTATAAGGCTATTTTAGTTTTTAAATATTACTCACGACAGCGCGCTTATATCAAACCCTTTTCTCTTCCACTTTGCGATTTGTTTATTAATATTTTTTTCCGGAATTTCCTCCTTAATTTCAGGGAATGCGTATCCTTGTTTTTTCCATTTTTCTAATTGAGTTTTAATTTTGTCTTTTTTAATGCCTTTCTTTTTTAATCTGCTTAATTCCTTTATTTGTTTTTCCTGCCTTTTCTTTATTTTTGCAACAACTTTTTTCTTTGCCTTTTCCAGCTTTTCTTTTTTAGCCGGAACTCTCTTTTGAACGGCAGTTATTAATTCAATATTTTTTGCCAGTTCTCTTGACTGCTGTTTTCTCAATGCTAAAAGCAACTCATCTCTTGATTTAATAAAATAAATAAAAAGAACAACAATTAAAATAACAAAACCAAAAAAAACTAAAATGAGAAGATTAGATTTATCCAGGAAAAACTCATTTTGTTTTGGCTTAATTTCAAATAAATAAGATGAAATGCTTTTTATTCCATTATATTCCATTGAAGTGACTAAAACATATTTTCCATAAGAAAGTTCAGAATCTATGTCAAAAACTTTTGAAAAATGGTATTCGTTTCCGATAATTAAATTTTCTTCAGAATAAAAAATTGATTCTTCAGGACTTAATAATTCGTAGCTGGCTTTTACTTCCTTGGAATAATCTTTTCCACCAAGTCCAAACACGCCGATATCAACCCCCAATTTTCCTCCGGGATAAACTTCAAAATATTTTGGAATTGGTTTTTGTATTATTGAAAATAAACTGGCAGACTCTCTAAAAGTCAGGAGAACGGGAATCTCTTTTCTAAAATTCGTATTGGTTACAATTAAATTTGCAAAATAAACATTGGAGATATTTTGAGGGTTATTAAAAATTATTTTAATTTCTTTTGATTCTTTTGGCTCTAAAGAAAATTCTGTTTCACTTAATGAAGCGATTTCATTTAATCCCCCGATTTTAAAATTGTGCGGTTCTTTTTCATTATTTGTGATTTTTATTGAAGTTCTTGCCTCTGCTCCTGAAACTAAATTCAGATTAATCGGATAATCAGGAGTTATTTTAAAACTTGGTGACGGAGAAAATTTAAAATAAATTACAAAGGCTAACACTAAGATAATTAAAATTATTCCTGCTATAACCCACCCCTTTTTTTTCATTATAATATTAAACTTTTTATCTTTTTAAAAGTTGTTTTAACAATATCTAATTCCTTTTTCCTAACATCTTTCCAACTTTTTTATATTTCCTTATTGATAAAAATATAATTAAAGAAACTAAAACTAAAACAAGGATTAAAGAAGTTAATAAAATTTCTTCCTTTCCAAATTTAACTCCTCTTTCCTGCACAACAAAATGCGTGCTTGCAACTGCAACTCCATCTGGATGTATTAGCTCGGTTCCAAGAACATACTGACCGGGAGGAAGTTCGCCTGTAAAAAATTCTTTTTCGTATGATTTTTGGTCTGTGACTGCAATAGTTTCTGATTCCTGAAGATAAGTCTGGCCTTCAAAATCTTTTATTACATATCTCAAAGTAACATCTATATTTTCTTTTAATCCCATTTGAATTAAATCAATTTTTGAAATTAAGTTCTGGCCGGCTAAAAGAGTTTTAAGAGATTCCGGAATTGTCAGAGTTATATCAAACAAACTTTTTTCTGTTTTTACATTTATTGTCACTAAAACTTCTCTTTCAGAAATTCCATTTGTAACAATGATTTTTCCCGTATAAATTCCCGGCTCTTTAGGAGAGGAAATTTTAAATTCAGCCCCTTTTGTTTCGCCCGGCTCAAGACTTAATTTATTATTTTCAAAAGAAATTATATTTCCTATTGTTTCAACTTCTATTATATAATCGTCTGAGATTTCTCCATTATTTGTTATCTTTAGCAAATCAAATTCCACTTGTTTTAATGAAATTGTCTGGTCATACATATTATAATTCAAATTAAAAATTCTCTTTACCGACGGCTTTGAAGCTCCGGCTCCTCCGCCGACTCCAGCTCCGGCAACGGGCGCAGGTCCGCCTCCAAGCGCAGCTGGAACAGAAGTATCAATTGTAAATGCAGCATTTTCTGTATTATTTACATTATTTGCGGTATCGTTGCAATAAAATCTTGCAGTATAAACGCTGTCAGCAATTGAAGTCTGCGTGAAATTATAAGAACTTGAAGTCCCCGCTCTTGAAAGTGTTTGGTTTGTAGTTCCGCTATTAAGAGTATACCAACAGCTGTCTACAAAAGTTGTTAAATCTATTGCAGTTGCATTAAATAACAATGAATTTACTGTATAAGTCGTCGCTGTTGGAGAATTTATTGTAACATTCGGGGGAACAGTATCTAAATAAATATTTCTTGTTTCAGTATAATTTTTATTATTTGCAGAATCATTAATGGTTGCATTCAAATAATATCTTCCATCAGATAATCCTGTAAAATTAATAAATAAAGTTGAAGTTGTTCCAGCAGTTGAATTAATTATATTTTGAGTTGAATTAAATAAAGAAATATTTGCTGTTCCTAAATTTGTATCGCTGAAAGATAAATTTGCCTGAATGAAACTTTGTGAAAGATTTGAAGAGTTTGTAGTCGGATTTGCGAAAACTATTGCAGGGAAAGTTGTATCAACTGTATATTGTCTGTCTGGCGAAGTCCAGTTAAGATTTCCTGCTTCATCTATTGCATAAGCTGAATAATTATAAATTCCGTCAGAAAGAGAAGTAAAATTATTTTCCAATCTGTTTGCAGTATTGTTATATAATGATTTTATTTCTCCTGCTGAAAGAGCCCTATCAAATATTAGGACTTCATCTATTGAGCCGTTATAAAACTGCTGTTCCTGCGCAAAAAATTCATCTCCAATCCTTCCAACTTTTAATTCTGAAGCGCCGCTAAACCATCTTGTTTTATTAGTTGACTCAGTAAATGTTTGCGCAGGCGCAACTCCATTAACATATAAAACGGGAGACACAGCGTCTTGAACAAGGGCAACATGAGTCCACGTACCATCGGAAAAGGCGGGTGCGTTTGTTTTTAATTGCCAGCTATAATCCCCGGATAGATTTGTAACATCCATTACTAATTCTCCTAATGGAGGATTTTGATAAAAACTCATATATGAATTTTGACCAACATTATCTACAAAAGACATTATCACGAATACAGATGATACTGTTGCATCCGTGGGCTTAACCCAAGCGCTCCAAGTTCCTTTGGTTGTTGTAGATAAATCACCAACTGCAGTATCAATATTTATCCTATCATTAACCCCATCAAAAGTAAAACTA
>JACOWL010000001.1 GCA_016176815.1 Candidatus Pacearchaeota archaeon | reverse complement strand
TCAACTTTTCCGCCGTCAGATAAAATCTTTGCAATAGGTTTCGGGATATTTGCAATCTGGCCTTTTTCAAACGGCCCCATATTTTCTGCATCTAATCCCACAAAACCCTCAACATCCTCTTTAAAAAGAACTAATTCATTATTCTGAATCTGCTCTAATTTATTCCCATCTAATGCCTTATTTAATTTTTTATCAGAAAAATCCATGCATTTCATAAGCTCTTCAAAAAGCTCTTTTTCAAAATCAAGCATATTCTCAAAATCTCTTTTAGATATTCCAGTCTCAGCGGCAATTAAAACTAAATTCAAAATTTTTTTTCTTCTCCTGACAACAAGCTCTTTAAAAAAAGTAACTGCATTTTCAAATTGTTTTTTTGTTTTGTCAATAACTCCTGAAAATTCTTCTGATTCTTTAAGCGTAAATTGTTTTTTTTCTTTAAGATATTTTGAAACTTCTGCAACAAAATTTTTTGAAAGCGGCTGAAGCTGTTCAGAATATCTCTCCTGTCTTGCAGCTTCGTAAATATCGTTATAAGTTATCATTTTATTTTAAACAAATTTAAGTTTTTATTAATTTCTATAATTTATTATATTTTAATTTTATATATAAACACCCGATCATAAGGAATAAACCACTCTGTTGCCTGATTTCTCGCCGCATTTTCCATAATTTTTCTAAAAAGCCGTATAGAATTTCCGTGCGCAGAAATCGCAACATTTACTTTGTTTTTTCTGATAAATTTTTTTAAATAAATAATAAATTCTCTAACTCTCTTTTCAACATCTGCAAAAGATTCTCCTTTTGGGACAGCAACATCATATCCTCTATGGATTGCGTTATACTCTTCTTCGCCTAAGAATTTCTCCACTTTTTTTCTTTCTTTTAGACTTAAATTTTCAATAGCGTTTCCTTCAATTTTTAAATCAACAATTTTTTTCCCAATTTCATCAATAAAACTTTTATGGGATTTTCCTTCTAAAATTCCGTAGCTTCTTTCAATCATTCTGTCATCACTGCTACTTTTTTTGCATTTTTTATCCCTTCAGAAGTGAGTTTTGATTCTTTCCATCCTGTAAAAATGCCTTTTGTATTAAAGAAAGTCTTTCCATGCCTAAATAAATAAATTTCATAAATCGTCATTTCAATAAAAATAGGAAACAATATTTATAAGGGTTATGAAAAATAAAAGCATTAGGGATTACATAAAATTTATTTAAATCAGTTAATATTATAAATTAAAAAACAATTCTAAAACCATGTTTAGCAAACTTCGTGAAAAATTAAAAAACTGGGCAACTGGCCTGGTAAAAAAAGCCGAACCTATTGAAAAATCTGAAGAGACGGGTAAAACTAAAGAAAAACCTGCAAAAGCATCATTAGAAAAAACAGAAACGATCAGCGGGTTAATTAATGAAACTATGGAAGAAATTAAGCCGGTTGAAGAGCACGAATATAAAGAAGCCGAAAAAAGAGAAGAAATCCCTGAAGAAAGAGAGCTCGGCGAAAAAGTTTGGGAAGACATAAAACAGGAAGAAAAGTCAAAAGAAAAAGAAGAACAAAAAAAAGGATTTTTCCAGAGAGTTTTATCAAAAATTTCAAAAGTAAAAATTTACGAAAGGGATTTTGATGCGTATGCTGAAGAGCTTGAAACTCTTCTCTTGGAAAATAATGTTGCTCTGGAAGTTGCAGAAAAAATAATTAAAGAGCTTAAAGAAAAAATTGTCGGAAAAGAGATTTCAAAAAAAGAAATTAGCTCTGAAATAAAAAAAACATTCAAAGATATTCTTTCAGAAATTCTTATAGAACCATTTGATGCGCCTTCTCAAATTAAAAAGTTTAGAAAAGAAAATCATTCAAAACCCTATGTAATTTTATTTTGCGGAATTAATGGAAGCGGGAAAACAACAACAATTGCAAAAATGGCTTATTTTTTAAAAGAAAATAATTTCTCGTGTGTTCTGGCTGCAGGAGACACTTTCCGGGCAGCGTCAATAGAACAAATTAAAAAACACGGCGAAAAACTAAAAATAGAAGTCGTGGCCCATAAATATGAAAGCGACCCCGCTTCAGTCGGGTTTGACGCAATAAAATACGCGGAAAAAAAACACCTTGACTGCGTTTTAATTGATAGCGCGGGGAGAATGCATACTGCAAAAAATTTAATGGCGCAAATTGAAAAAATTTCAAAAGTCTGCAAACCAAATTTAAAAATTTTCATAGGAGAATCAATAACTGGAAATGACGCTGTTGAACAAGTAAAAAGTTTTGATTCATCAATTGGTATTGACGGAATTATTTTAACAAAAGCGGATGTTGATGAAAAAGGCGGAACAGCTTTAAGCGTCGGTTATGTAACAAAAAAACCAATTCTTTTTCTCGGAACAGGGCAGGAGTATGGGGATTTTGAAAAATTTGACAAAAATAAATTTGTAGAGAAATTGGGGTTGTAAAAAGATTATATATTTCAAAACACAATCTAATTTTTAAATGAAAAGAATTATAGAAAAATATGAAATTAGAAGGAATAATCACTGAAGGAAACATAGAAGATATAGAAAGAATAAAAAAAGCTATAGAAAAATTACCTGAAGATACAATAAGAAATATAGATAGAGAAAAAGGGAAAAATTACTTAAAGGTTACAACTGATAAAAAAGACGATTCAATAATAAACTTGCAATGTTTAGAAAAAAAAGGATTTGTATATGTTCCAGAAAAAGCAGAGATAATAAAATATGATTTAGAAAATGAACCCGGAATATTTTTTTTCTATATGAAAACCCCCTACAAAATTCTGTATCCAAAATAATCCCCAACCAAAAACTTCTTAATCTCTTTCTTTCTTATTAAATAATGTTAGAAAAACTTGGAGAAATATTAAAAAAAACAACAGACAAGATAGCGAATGCTATTTTTCTTGACAAAAATTTAGTTGACAGCATAATAAGAGATTTGCAAAGAGCATTAATTGAAGCAGATGTAAACATCGTCCTCGTTAAAGAGCTTTCAGATAAAATAAAAAAAGCCGCATTTGATGAAAGAATAAAAGGGCTTGAAAAAAAAGAGCATTTAATAAAAGTTCTTCACGAACAGCTTATTGAAATTATTGGAGAAGAAAAAAAATTAGAATTATCATCTTCAAAGCAAAATAGAATTATGTTGCTGGGTTTATACGGCGCAGGCAAAACAACAACAACGGCAAAACTTGCAAATTGGTTTGCAAAGCGCGGAAAAAAAACCGCAATAGTCGGATTAGATGTCCACAGACCGGCTGCAAAAGAGCAGTTAATTCAGTTAGGAGAACGAAATAATCTAAATGTTTTTGTGGATTTAAAAGAAACCGACGCTGTTAAAACCTGGAAAAAATACGAAGAAGAATTAAAAAAATATGATTTGGTTTTAATTGACACGGCTGGACGGCATACTTTAGATAAAGAATTAGTTAAAGAAATTAAAGAATTAAACTTAAAAATCAAACCAACAGAAACAATTTTAATAATGCCTGCAGATATCGGACAGGCGGCAAAAAAACAGGCTCAGGAATTTAAAGAAGCGCTGAATATTTCCGGAGTCATAATAACAAGAATGGATTCAACTGCAAAAGGCGGTGGAGCTTTAACCGCCTGCGCTGAAACAAAAGCAGGGGTTTACTTTATAACCGCCGGCGAAAAAATTAATGATATTGAAATTTTCAATCCGGAATCTTTTTTATCCCGTCTTCTTGGAATGGGGGATTTGTCTGCATTAATTGAAAAAATAAAATCGGTGACAGATGAAAAGAAACAAGAGCAGATTCAAAAAAATTTAATTGAAGGAAAATTAACTCTTGATGATGTCGTTGAGCAGTCTAAATCAATGTCCAGCATTGGGGGTTTTGAAAAAATAAAATCCTTAATCCCGGGGCTTGGAAAAGCAAAAATTCCTGAAGGAACTCTTGAAAAACAAGAAAATAAAATTTCAAAATGGCAGCACATAATAAAATCAATGACTAAAGAAGAAAAAGAAACTCCTGAAATATTTGAGAAAGAAAACTCGCGCGTTGCAAGAGTTGCGCAGGGGGCAGGAGTGAATAATTCGGATGTTCGGGCGTTATTAAAACAATATAAAATGCTTAAAGAAATGCTAAAAGGCGGAATGGATAATTTTGATATGTCAAAAGGAATGAGCCAAAAACAACTTATGAAATTCGCAAAGAAATTTGGAAAGAAAAAAATGATGAGGTTTTGAGGAAATGAAAAACAAAATCCTTTTAATCATCTTCCTTGTCTCTCTAATAAGTTCAATAATAATTCTCTCTACTAATCACGGAAATTCTAATTTTTGCGGAATTGATGAAAAAGGCGGCTGCAATGCTGTTCAAAATTCAAAATATGCCTCTTTTTTTGGAATAAACAATTCTATTTATGGGATATTTATTTTTGCAATGCTATCTATACTCACTTTTTCTCAAATGCAAAAACCAATAAAGAACAAACAGCTGTTAATAGATTCTGCAGTAATTCTTGGATTTATTATTGCGCTTTATTTTATTTTCTTGCAGATATTTATTCTTAAAACTTTTTGCAAATATTGTTTAATTATTGACGGCTTAATGATTCTCGCGTTTTTATTGGTGATTTTAGGAGAAATTAAAAAAAATAAAAAATGAAATTAAAACTAATCCAACAGGGAGCTGAAGCAAAAATTCTTTTTGATAGTTCAAAAAACCTGATAATCAAAGACAGAATTTCAAAATCTTACAGGCATCCTATTTTAGATGCTCAAATAAGAAAAAGAAGAACAAAATCAGAAACAAAACTTTTAACTAAAGCATCAAAAATAATAAATTGCCCAACACCAACTCATAAAGCAAATATCTATCAAATACCTATGCCTTTTATAAAAGGAAAAAAACTTTCTGAAAATCTCAACAAATTTTCTTTAGAAAAACAAAAAGAAATCTGCAGAGAAATCGGAAGCTCTATTGCAAAACTTCACAAAGAAAATATTATTCACGGAGATTTAACAACTTCTAATATGATTTTGGTTAAAGATAAAATTTATTTCATAGATTTCGGTCTTGGATTTATCAGCAGAAAAATAGAAGACAAAGCGGTTGATTTGCATTTACTTAAACACGCTCTTGAAGCAAAACATTTCCAAAATTATGAAATTTTAACAAAAGAAACTTTGAATCAATATAAAAACATTTTAGGTGAAAAAGAATCTGAAAAAATATTTGAAAGAATAAAATCGGTTGAAAAGAGGAGAAGGTACAGACATTAATTTCTTCTAAAAGTTAATTTTGTTTTATATCTCTCTTCAAGAGTTTTTGCAATTTCTGAAAAAAGATTTTTTCCTATTTCCAAAGGAATCTCAACTCTCCCTTCTAATTTTTGATTAAATGTTTTTTCATGGGAAATAATTTTTCTTCCTTCATACATCCAATGATCTAAATGACTCAAAACTTGAGAATGCATAACTTGTGAAACAATTAGTGCATCTTGAGAATGTAAACTTGTGTTGTAGCCAGCATATAGCAAAGAAGCGTCGCTTTTTTTACCATCAATAGAAACAAATCCATTGGGAATTTCATATTTTTTCCATCCAGAATTAGTTACATCATACGGAACCATCATAAAAGTTGCTAAATCATGATTTAATTTATCTTTATAAACTTCCATTGGAAATCTATACTCTTTTCTAGAAGAATTAATGTCACTCAATGACCAAATGCGTAAATTTCCTTCATTTAACAAAACTTTCAGGGGGTGATTTTTATGCACTTTAAAAATATAAAATATTGGTGCCCATAAACTTTTTTTAAAAGAATTTTCTTTTTCGTCTTTAGATAAAAAGGAGTAAGCCATAGTAGATCCTTGCGCAACGATAAAATCATCCTTTATAATTTTAGAATCAACAAAATCTAAATCAGCTTTTTTTACCCAAGTCATAAAAACCAAAATAAAAATTCCTTTTTAACAATTTCTCTGTTATAAAGTATATTTCAAAAAATCTCTTAAATTTTTATCTTAGACTCTTTTAAATCCTTAGAATGCTGATCCATCTCGCCGCTGTTAAGACAATCCCAACAAGGTTGTATTGTTCCATTTTTACTAATTCTCCTTGTTCCTTTGCATTTTGGACATTCGGTTGACATTTTAAATAATTTGATAGTGAATTAAAGATTTTTAGTGTTTTAAAGATTTGTGCACTAAAAAACATAGTTAGATTTTAAAAATTTTATAACCTTTTCTAACTTTTTCCTTAATTTTAATCCCAATTTCATCTCCTTTTTTTGCTTTTTGAACAACTTCGTGTTGAATTTGCATACTTTTAATTTCTTGCTCAAAATCCACCTCTCCGCCAACAACCCGTATCTTATCGCCTGTCTTTAATTCCGCGTTTAATTTAATTGCTGCAACGCCTACATGCTCAAAATAATTTGAAACTTCTCCAAGCAATTTTCCTTTTATTTTTGGTTTTTGAGTTTGAGAGATTTCTTTTTTTTCAACTTTTTTTAATTTAGTTTTAGAAGAACTCTTTTTAATAACCTTCTTTTTTGAAGACGCTTTTTTTACCATACAGATTTTAAGACTTAAGCATATTTAAAGTTTATGAAAAGCCAAATTTAAGAGGTTTTAAAAATAAAAGTTTTATTATTAAATAATAAATAAAGCCCCATAGTATAGCGGTCAAGTATACGAGCCTTTGAAGCTTGTGACCCAGGTTCGAATCCTGGTGGGGCTATTATATCAAGAAATTTTATAAAAGTTGTGAATTGCAATAATTTTTAAAAATATTAAGGTTAATCCCCAAAAACATTCTGATACAAAACTAATCTATTAATATCTTGTTTTGGAGGATCTCTCCATCTAAAAAAACTCCTTAATCTTGGAGGTTTATATTCTTCTCCGACTAAAGCAGCGGCTAATTTTCTGTATTCCTCACTTGCTTCAGATTTTGGATGGCGCTCAACACTTGGAACAAATTTTGAAAGAGCTTCTAAAATATTAATATCATACGGGATAACTGCAACGACAGGAATTTCAAGGGTTTCTTCAATATGCTCCAAAGGGATTTCAAATTTTTTATTGTGAACTTTATTAATTATTATCCCTTGAATCGGAACCCCTCTTTCTTTAGCGGATTTAATTGCTTTCAAAGTCGTGCTTAAAGTCGGATGATCTGGAGTTGAAACAACAAACAAAATATCGGAAGCCAGCATCACTCCCAAAGTTTCATCGCTCAGCGACGGGGAAGAATCATAAAAAATATAATCATATTTCTTCTTCAGATAATCCATCCTGTCTTTTAATTTTAAGGGATTAACTTGCCTGTCTGTAAAAACAGATGCAGGAAGAATATCTACGTTTTCTAAACTATGAACTGCATCTTTAGCATTAATTTCCCTGTTTAATACGTGGTGCAGGCTCATTTCAGGATCAATAATTCTAAAATGAATTCCCAAATTTGGCGCAGAAAGATTGCCGTCAACTAAAAGAACTTTCTTGTCAAAACCTGCGATTGCAGACCCCAGAGAAGCAACAACAGAAGTTTTTCCAACGCCGCCTTTTAAACTAATCACCCCGATGCTTTTCCCCATACTAAGTCAAGGATTTTTTCATTTAAATAGTTTTTTAATCGTAAGTTAATTTTATCATTATTTTTATAACTACTTTTAAAAAAACAACAACCTTTAAAAATAACTTCGTTTATGACACTTTATGCCTAAAAAAAAATCAGCTGAAGCATCTGCAGCTGACGACAACAACAAAGTTGAAGCAGAGAATAAAGAAAAAATAACGCAAAAAGAATTTGAAAAAATGGTCCTTGACCTCGCTAAAAAAGAATTAACTGCTGAAAAAATTGGAGAAGAATTAAGAAAACAAAAAATTCATCCAAAAGAGCATGATAAAAAAATTTCTAAAATTCTAAAAGAAAACAATTTATATATCTCTCCGGATTTAAAGAATATAGAAGAAAAATTCAAAAAAATAGAAAAACATTTAGAAAAAAATAAGCAGGATAAAAGGGCGTTGAATGAAAAGAGCAGAATCTTTTCACAGATAAGACGAATAAAAGGATATAATCAAATAGCCCAGTAATTAACTTTTTTAACAAAAACGGGAACAAAAAACAAGAAGTTTTTTGACAAACTCGCCCAAGCGTGGTCGAGTTAAAGATAAACCTATGATAAATAATTTAGAATTAAAAATAAAAGAGGTGGCTTCAATCTTTTTAGAAAAAACAAAAGACAAAGAAATCCAGATTATAAGTCATTTTGACACGGACGGAATAACCTCTGCTGCGATAATAATTCAGGCATTAAAAGGGCTTGACAGAAGATTTAATCTAAAAATTGTTAAAAACTTAGACCAAAACTTTATAAAAAATCTTCAAAAAAATAAAATAATTCTTTTTTTAGATCTTGCTTCCGGGAGTTTAGATTACATCAGGGAATCAGATTTAAAGGAAGTTTTTATAATAGACCACCATGAAATTGCGCAAAAAATTCCGGAAGACGTAAATATAATAAATCCCCAGCTGCATGAAAAACAGAAAATAAGCAGCTCCGGATTAACTTATTTATTTTCCAAAGAACTTCACCCAAAAAATAAAAAATTCGCAAAACTCGGAATTATTGGAATGGTTGGCGACAGATTAGAAAGAGAAATTGAAAAATTTGATATTTTAGAAGATTCAGAAATAAAAAGAAAAAAAGGGCTGTTAATTTATCCTGCTACAAGACCATTAAACAGAGTCCTTGAATTCTCATCAAATCCGTACATTCCGGGAGTCACTGGCGACACTATCGGAGTAATAGAATTATTAAGGGAGGCGAATTTAAATCCAATAAAAGGAAAATACAAAAGTTTGCTTGAATTAAATGAAAAAGAAATGGAAGCGATAACGACCTCGATAATGTTAAGAAATCCCCAACCTGCGAATAAAAAAATTATTGGAGACATTTTTTTAGTAAAATTATACAATCAGCTTGAAGATACACGGGAAATAAGCGCAAAAATAAATGCCTGCTCAAGGTCCGGCCAGAGTGAAATTGCAATGCAATTTTGCATGGAGATCCCCTCAGCAAAAAAAGAGGTGGAAACAATATATTCAAAATACAAACAAGAATTAATTTCTGGTTTAAATTTTATTAAAAAAGCGGAAAAAATCCAGGGAGAAAATTTTGTAGTAATAAATGCCAAAAACAAAATAAAAGATACAATGATTGGAACTATTGCAAGTATCATTTCAAGTTCATCAATTTACAAAGAAGAAACAATAATAGTCGCTTTAGCCCTGGATGAAACTGAAAAGAAAATAAAAATTTCCGCAAGAAATGTTGGAAATAAAGGAAGAAATGTCAGGGAAATTCTTAGCAGAATTATAACGCTGATTGGCGGAGAAGTCGGAGGGCATGAATTTGCCGCCGGAGGAATAATTGACAGAGAAAAAGAGCAGGAATTTTTAGATTGTCTAAAAAGAAATTTAGAGATTGAAGTTATTAAAATATAATTCTTAAAATTCATTAAATAATTTCTTATTTTTCCTTAACCAAAACTTTAAAACCCCATTCAAATTATTTAAAAGATGGCATTAGAAGAAGGAGATTTAGTTTTATGCAGTGTAGATAGAATAGTTGGAACAGTGGTTTTTGTAAAAATAGAGGGTGAAAAAAAAGAAGGAAGCATTGTTTTAAGCGAGATTGCGCCCGGCAGAATAAGAAACTTAAGGGATTATGTTGTTCCAAAAAAGAAAATTGTCTGCAAGGTTTTAAGAATTTCGCCGGAAAGAGTGGATCTTTCATTAAGAAGAGTGGCTCAGAACGAAAAAAAACAAATAATAGAAGAATATAGTCAGGAAAAGAGTTATGAAAGTATTTTAAAAAGTATTTTGGGCGGCAATTCAAAACAGATAATTGATAAAATAAAAGAAGAGGAAAGTTTGTATAATTTTTTTGAGCAAGTTAAAAAAAATCCTGATTTTTTAACAAAACTGGTCGGAGAAGAGAATTCAAAGAGAATTATGCAAATAATAAGCAAGCAAAAAACTAAAAAATCAACAATAAAAAAAGAATTCAGACTAACCAGCGCAAAATCAAATGGGCTGGAATTAATTAAAGAATTATTAGATAACATAAAAAATGTTGAAATAAATTATCTTGCTGCCGGAAAATTTTCACTAAAAGCGCAATCTGAAGATCCAAAAAAAGAAGAAAAAATATTAAGAATAATCTTGGAAGATATTGAAAAAAAGGCAAAAGAAAAGGGGATGGAATTTTCAATAAAAGAGAAATAGGAAATTTTCAAAGTGTTTATATTCGACAAAAGAAAAATAAACCCACCGCAACCCTTAAATAACTAAATGTCTTTATGCAAGCATGGGAAATGGAAAATTTCATGTAAGAATTATAGGAATTGTTTTTGACCCAAATCAAAAAAAAATTCTAATTGGAAAAAACAAGAAAGACAAAAACTATAGTTTTGTAGATGGAAAATTAGGATATAACGAAGAGCTAAATGAATCCCTAAAAAAAATAATAAAAGACAAAACAGGTTATTACACCTCAAATTTAGGCTCAATCTTTGCTGGAATTAAGAAAAAAGAAGAATTAGCAATTTATTTTTTATGTGAAATTAAAGAAGGAAAAGAAGACCTGGGAAAAGGGGTAAAAGAAATAAAATGGGCTAAAGCAAATGAGATTGAAAATTTAATTAATGAAAAAATTCCCGGAAAATTAAAAGAATACCTTGTGAATATTACAGGTTAGGGATTTTTATTCTTATGAAACTAAAACTCTGCAAATCCTGCAATCTTTACACTTTAAAAGAAAATTGTTCTAAGTGCAATTCTAAAACTTCCGACGCCCATTACAAATTTAGCCTCAGAGGGGTCTCCCCCAGGGATGACTCCTCAAAGGATGACACTGATGTGCCTTCTGGTGAGCCTTCCTTTGGAGTAAAAATAAGAGATGTTCCGAAGAATATTTCTAAAAACAATAATTAATTTAAAGAGAAAAAATGTAATCTAATTATGATAAAAACAAATACAAAAGAGACTTTAACTTATAAGAAAAAATATAAATATAATCTCACAGAAATTTACTCTCGAGGAACAAGATACGAAGATCCAACATTATTAAAAAATGTATATGAAACGGATAAAAAAGATAGAATTCGTGATTATTTAATCGAGAATAGCATTGTGTCTGGAAGTGAAGAAGATGAGCAAGTTGTGCGCATTGGCATGGACATTTTTGTAAAAAGAGAAAATAAATTTCTTTGGAATAATGGCTCTTTATTTTGCATAGAATTAAGCAGAGAGGATAACCTTCCAGATTATAATAGAATTATTACAATAACTTCTATGCCTCCATCAAACCTTCCTAAATGTCTAGAATCTAAACTCAAAGAAGAAGGATTTAAAAAAATTAACCCTAAAAAATAAAAAAAATTATCATTCTGCCATAAATAAAATTAGGAAAGGCATGGGGAAGAATTGAAATAACCTTTATTATGTTTTTTCTCCAAATATTTTTTTCATACGAGAGAGTGCCTCTTCAATTAAATGGATGGGAGTTGTTGAAAAAGAAATTCTCACATTATCTGAGAAATATTTTCCAAAGCAGGACCCATAAACTACTCCGATCCCGTTTTCTTTAAACAGATTATAAATATACAAATTTCTTTTTTCATTCTTAAGTTCAGAAGGAATTATTTTTGAAAAGTTTGGGAACATATAAAAAGCGCCCTCGGGTTTTTTGATATCTATCCCTTCAATTTTACTCAACCCGTTATACAAAACATCTCTTCTCTTTTTATACTCCTCTAACATTTTGCTTATGACTCTTGAACTTTCTTCTTTATTTTCCAGAGCTTTTTTTCCGGCATATTGCAAGAAAGGCGCAACTCCTGCAGTCTGCGAATACTCTCCAAGTCTTAATAATCTCGCAATTTTCTTATCTCTCGCAACTGCATAACCCAAACGCCAGCCGGTCATAGAATAAGTCTTGGATAAAGTGAATGCGCCGATTATATTTTCCAGAGGCAATGAAGATAAACTGAAATGTTTTTTGCCATCATAAACAATTTTTTCATATGCCTCATCCGAAATAATATAAACATCATTTTTATTGCAAATTTCTGCTGTTTTTGTAAGCTCTTCTTCTGAAAAGATTTTCCCGGTAGGATTATGCGGAGTATTTACATAAAGGAAATCTATTTTCTTCGCTTCTTTTTCCAGAAGATTATAATTTATCTCAAACTCGTCTGATAATGGAATTTCTTTGAAATCTATATTTGAAAAGGGAACAAAATTCTCAAGAACACAGCTCCAGCATGGGGAAAATCCCGCCCCTTTTTTAAATAATTTGAATGAAAGTTCAAGCGCTTCCTGCCCGCCGCATGTTACGATGATATTTTCTCTAGACAAACCTGATGCTTTGTTTTCACTAACTAATTTTTCTAGAATTTGATCCTTAAAGAAATTCTCTCCGCCTGATTGAGGATATTTTGTAAGTTTCATTTCAAGACCTTCATTCACTGCATCAACAATATATCCCGGGGTGGGAAAATCTATTTCTCCTCTTTGAAATTTTATAAATGGCTTCCCGCGCTTTTCAAACTCGGGAGAAATTTTATTTATTTCTTCACTTATTGAGACTATTGGAGACATGCGGATATTTTCCAATTCCTTGCTAAACTTCTTTTTCATATTTTAATTTTACAATTGGCTCTTTAAAAAGAATATTGCATTTAAAGAGATAGCTTTATGGCTTAGATAATTCAAAGAGACAATTTTATAGCTTAGATGAATAAAACTTATTTTATCTTTTATTAAGGCTCTGTTGAAAATGTTTTGAATTCGTAATTTTCTTTAACTCGACCACGCTTTCGTTCGAAACTGAAATTTTGAATGAATGGGAATGCTTGCATTCGCTTGGGCGAGTTTGTTGAAAAACTTCCTGTTTTTCATTCCTTTTTGGCTCGGCCGTCAAATAATTAAGGGCGAGCGTTTGCGCGAGAGTAATCTGGGCAGGCGGAGGGGGGAGCGGAGCGCTGGGGGGCGGGGCGAATGAATTTGAATTCAAAACAGAAACAAAAAAGAGATTTTCAACAGAGCCTTTTATTAAATTTAATTTTTAAATACGAATCTGTTCGCAGATAATATCGGATTAATAATTTAAATTACTCCCGCAGCCAGTGAACTCTTTCCAACCTCAGCAAAAATGTAAAATATTAAATTTAAAAAGAAATGAACAAAAAAATAAAAATAATTATATACTTCTGTTTAATTTTTCACTAAAACCTTGGTTTTCTCTTAGCATGACACTCTCTAACTCGGCTTTTTCCTGAAGACGAGTTTGTCAAAAAACTTCTTGTTTTTTGTTCCCTTAAAACCTTGGTTTTCTCTTAGCATGACACTCTCTGCAATAAACAGGTTTTCCTTCTGTTGGCTTGAATGGGACTTCGCATTGTTTTCCGCATTCTGAGCATTTTGCAGGATGCATTTCTCTTGGTCCAAAATTGCCTTGAGGCCTGTCTCTTCCGCCTGACCTGAATCCGCCGCCACTTCCTCTATCATTAAATCCGCACATTTGTTTTTCCCTCCTGAAATTTAGAAAGAATCAGGATTTATAAATTTATATTTTTTCTCAAAAGTTTCTCTATTAAGAATTCAATTCAGTCTCTTTTTTTACAATTTCCATATCTTTTTCCCAAAGAGAGATTAAATTTCTGTTGTAAATTATTGCGGCCGGATGAAACAATGGAATCAATCTGAATTTTATATTCCTCATTTCAATATTTTTGACATTTCCGTGGATTGAAGTTATCCCGGGCTGATTTTTCATTAAATCCACTTCGCCTTTAGCAAGAAAAAATTTAGTTGCATAATTTCCAAGCGAACATACGACTTTTGGTTTAATTTTCTTAATTTGTTCTAATAACCAGGGAGTGTGCGCCTTTATCTCTTCGGGCAGAGGATCTCTGTTTTCAGGCGGTCTGCATTTCAAAATATTTGCAATATAAACATCATTCATGCTTAATCCGACTTTCGCCAGCAATTTATCAAGATTCTTTCCTGCAAGCCCTACAAATGGCTCTCCTTGCAAATCCTCGTTCTTCCCCGGCGCTTCCCCGACAAAAAGAATATTTGCATTAAGGTTTCCTTTTCCCACGACGATATTCATGCAATTTTTGCAAATCTCCGTCTCTTTAACTAATTTAATATATTCTGGATCTTCCATTATGAAAAAATGCAAAAAGAATATTTAAATATTCTCTTAATGATTGATTATTAGATTTATTTTGCGCTCATAGTTCAGCCCGGATAGAATACGACCTTGCGGAGGTTGTGACCGAGGTTCAAATCCTCGTGGGCGCATCATGGAATTGTTAAATTGCTAATTTAAATGTAAAATGACCGAAGACTTAAAAGAATTTGATAAATTGGTTAGAGAAAAAAAGATTTCAGAGGTAGATAAAATGCTTGAAGAATCCAAAAAACTTACAGAAAAAATTCCCGACCTTAAAGAAAGACATGAAAAAGTGGTTATAGCAAGAGGGAATGTTGTTGAAGCTTCAATTAAGATTGAAATAGCTTTTGACGAACTTATAACAAAAACAGGAGGAGAAGACTTAGTTATGAACCCCGAAAAAAAAGAATTTCATCTAATCACTGGAGTGAAAAGAGAAAATGAGCTTGGAGGTCTTGGATTTAAATCAAAAGTAGATATTATTAGAAAAATTATGAAGAAGGTCGATGACGAATTCATATATACTGGATATCTTCAAAGCAAAGAATGGGAAAAAAAGAATAAAGATTTTATAGATCACTTTAAGAAATGTAACAAGTGTGGCAATACAGAACAATTAAACTCTCACCATATCCGCTATGAAAATTTTGGTAATGAGAATATTAAAGATGTAGAGGTCTTATGCTGGTGTTGTGGACTTGGAAGAAAACAAGAACCAATAGAATTAATAAATCAGCCCGAACCTTCCTTACTTAAAGATTTAGAAAAATTTGTTGCATTAAGAGACATTTTTGCACATGTTCCAGTAAGCTGGTTTGCTAAAGAATTAGAATTTGATGAAAATCCTCGCTATAATCATTTTTTTAAATTAGATCAAAAATGGAGAAGCGTACCTTTAGCACTTAACGAATTCATGAATCTACAAAAAGAAATATTAGATCTTATTCTGGCTTATATTAAATCCATCGTATTAAAACGAGAGCTATTGAAAATTTTTTTCAAATACTAAAATTAAAATACCTGCTTAGCAGAAATTAGGAAAAGATTACCGTGTCAGCAAAGTTTTAGGCAAAGTTAGTAATTAGTTAAGCTGTCTTGACGAATATTCTAAATAAATCCGACGAGCGAGCGACTTCGCGAAAGGTAAATCTTCTTTTATTAATTACTGAGCGAGGTTGGGAGTAGAAGCGAGGAGCAATTTCAAAATTTTTTAAAATATTAAAAAAATAAAAAATACCTGCTTCGCAGAATTAATTGGCTCCAAAATCGCACAAGTGCAGATTTTTACGCTAAGAAAAATTTACTGCCATTAACTTTCTTGAGTTGAATTAACATTCATTTAAATTAATCAAAAAGCCATCATAGATATAATATTTTCCAAATCCAATGAACAACTAAATTTCAACAAATTATTTTTCCCTAAAAGAAAATCTAAAACCCGTAATTCTTATGTCGAGCTTTCTTTTTTCCAAATAAAATTGCTCCTGCTATAGCTAACACAACTAAAACTACGACTACCCATAACCATGTCTTTGGTTTTGCTTTTTCAGGTATTGCTCCTTCCTCTCCAACTTGCTCTTCAACACCTTCTTGATCTTCAGCAGAAACTGGCTCTTGAGTATAAACAACAGTTAAATCAGCTTTTCCTGTTGCTGAATCAATTCCATTTAAAGTAACAGATATATCATATAGATTGTCCGCATTAACATCAAACTTCTTTACATCTCCTACACTAAGTGTTGCTTCTTTATCTTTTGCAGTAGTTGTAACATTTATTTTTGCAGTTGTATCTGTAGCTTCTGTAACGCCAACATAATATAATTTAGTATCTACTTTTATTTTAACTCTATATGCTTCAAGCAATAAACTGCTTACTCCATCAGAATCTCCATTTAAATCATTAGTTGCTTCATTGTAAGTTAATATCCAGAAAGATGAACTTGCAGAGCCAACTACATCTCCGCTTCCACCACTAGTTCCACCACTTGTGCCTGAAGTTCCTCCGCTAGGACAACCCTAATCCTGTTTGTGTCGCTGTCTGACTTCCTCCTGTTCCTGAAATAGAAGTTGTTCCTGTGCCAGTGCTTGTTGCGCTGCATTGTTTTCCAACAATTCCGCTTGTTGCATCAGTTAGTGTAATATCTAAAACTACTTGATGCGCAGTAGAACTTGCTGATTTTGTTGCGCTAACTGTCGGCGCTGTTAAATCTATTGTTACATTTCTCTGAATTCCTGTTGCATTTGTATTATTTTGCCCAAACCCTCGCAGTTCAGCATAGTCTTTAACATTGCTTACATTAATAATATATTGTCCATCTGCTAAATAATTTCCACTCCAATTAATCCCTGCTGTAGTATTATAAGTAAGATTAGCAGAAGTAAAATTAGCACTAAACAAAGTGGTATTAGCAATAGTTCCATTAGGAAACAAAATACTAATATTAAATGAACCAATTGCACTAAAAGTATCATTAGCAGATACGTTAATTACAATTTCTCTTTTTGAAAGATTTGCATAAGCTACAGGAGTTTCTGAATTAAAAGATACAAGATATGGAGCAGTTGTATCATTTACATTAACATTTATAATACTCTGATTTCTTCCTGCAGTAAAAGTAGTGACATTAATAATAATAGAATAATTTCCAGGATTTGTTGCAGTTATGTTAAATCCTATCGTTGCATTACTACCATTTCCTATAAATCCATCTGTAAAATTTGTCCAAGTTAAAACGGTGCTTGAGTTTAAATTAAATGTACCATTTCGAGAACCAGGATCAGTTCTGTTTGAACCAGTCGTAAATGTAAAAGAACTTGGAATAGTAACATTCACCTGGGTAACATTTCCAAAATAAGCGTCTTGAGTAGTATTAATAGTAATATTAAAGAAAACCGTAACATCTTCATTAATCACTGAAAGATTTGATCCAACTCCAGGAGTTGTAGCTCCAAGTGTCGCCTGTCGATCTGCAATAACTAATCCTGCCAAAAGAATAAATCCCAAAATCCCAGCAATAATTAAAATTCCATTGTAACTTTTTTTTGCTGATTTATTATTAAATAAATTCAAACTACTTAAAAAATTATTTTTTTGCACCATCTTTTTTTAATAAACTAACTTTTGAATGATTTACTAAAAGAAAATGTATTTATAAATCTTTTTGTTATCACTTGAATAAAGGAATTTTGGCTTTAAGGACGAGTTTAGGGAAAAATTTTAAAAAATAAAAAATTTCAAACAAGTTTACAAAAGAATTTTAAAAAATAAAAACTTTAAAAAAAAATAAGAATATAAAAAATGATTATTGTTAACTTGATAAATTATTTATCCTAATATTTTTTTAATATTTCTAATAAATAATTATAACTTTTATCTGCTTGTTCAAGCATAAATTGATAATAATTTTTCAGTTTTCCTTCTTTTGATTTTTCCATAGCATTAAAGTAAGATTGTTTATTTGATTTGTAAACGATAACTGGAAAGTATCCTGAATTTAATAATATCTTGTTCATAATCAGCCTGCCTGTTCTGCCGTTGCCGTCTAAGAAAGGATGAATAAACTCATATTTTCTATGAAATTCAAATGCGAGAACAAATGGATGCAATTTATTTTTATTTTTTTTATACCATTTAATCAAATTTTTTAATTCTTCTTCTACTTTTTCTGGAGAAGCAGTTGTGGAATTTCCGACAACATTCGGCTCTTTTTTAAAACCTCTTGGATAAGATTGATTTCCTTCCCGCACTAAATCTTTTGTTAAAATATAATATAACCTTTTAATTGAAGATAAATTAAACTTAAATGATTTTTTTAGATATTCAAATGCTATGATGGAATTTTTAACTTCCTTAACTTCATTCCTATCTTTATATTTTGTGTCTCCAGCGTCTATTATTTCTCTTACTCTTTCGGGAGGTATTTTAGAGCCTTCAATATTATTTGAATTAAAAATAAATTCTTTTGCAAATTCTGTTTCAAGAATTTGCAGGCATTTCTTGCCTTCCAGGATATTATTTATATTTATTGATTTAATTTCTATTCTCTCAGGCAGATTTTTATGATGACTAATCCCCCCTTTTATTTCTTTTAAAAACTTTCTTCTAAAATCAAATTCTTCTTTAGACAAGCTTTCTAAATTATCCAATAAATACTTTTCCTTATTTATTGTAGAAGAATTAATGCCCATACTTTTCTTTATTATAAAAAGTTTATTCATAAAAGAAATCTTTTTAACAAAATAGATATATGTTTTTCCATTTATTGTTTTTTTTTCAATATAACTCATAAATTATATTGGTCTTTTTGGGTTTATAAATTTTACCTTCTTGGCAGTAAGAATAACTAAAGATTACAAAGGAAATACTATCTTTTTTACTTTTTTGGCAGTAAAATATCTTAAAAATTTTACTCTTTAGGCATAATTAATCCTAAGAATTATTTGGATAATAATTATCTTTTTACTCTTTAAAAAAATTAAATTCTCTAAACTAAATCTCATCAACAACGCCCGCATCACTTACATAATAAATTGCTTCGTTGTCGGGCAGATTTGGAGAATCAATTAATTTAGCGACGCGCGAGCCTTGTTTTCCACGTCGGAGATACATCCTATAGGTTGAAGCGTGCCCGACGATGTGGCCTCCAATTGCCGTCGTTGGATCGCCAAACATTTGCGCAGGATTTGCCATAACCTGATTAGTTACATAAACTGCCAAATTATGCGTCTCGGCTAATTTCATTAAATCGTGCATATACCGATTTAATTTTTGCTGTCTGTCAGCGAGTTGCCCCCGTCCCGCAAACTCCGCCCTGAAATGCGCAGTCAGTGAATCAATAATTAAAAGTTTAATTGGCTCGCCTGCTTTAGCCATCTCTCCAATTTTTTCCAAAAGCAAAATCTGATGGTCTGAATTAAAAGCTCTTGCTACAAAAATATTTTTTAAAACTTTTTCAGGATTCAACTGCATAGCCTCGGCAATTTGTTTTATTCTCTGAGGTCTGAAAGTTCCTTCAGTATCAATAAAAACACATTTTCCGTTTACTCCTCCTTTTTCTGAAGGCAATTGAACATTAATAGCGAGAGTTGAGCCCAGCTGGGTTTTTCCAGAACCATAAGCTCCAAAAGCTTCTGTAATTGACTTGCTTTCAACACCTTTTCCTACCTTTTCCTCCCAGAAGATTATTCAGATTCTGACTTCCCGTCGTGATATAAGAAACATCCTCTCTCTTTTTTGCATATTGCATTCCATCCTGAAAACCCAAATCCAGCATTGTCCTCGCTGCTTGAATAGCTTTTCGCGCAACAGCCGGACTTACTCCCGCGGAATCCGCAATTACTGCAGGGCTTGAAACAGCGAGAGACATTAAGTCCAAAATCCCTGCGCCCTCGAGCTTTGCCGCAACTGCAGGTCCGATTCCAGGCAAATCAGTCAATTCAGGTTCTTTTTTTACCTCTTTAGATTTAGATTTATAAAGATTGTTTAGTTCGCAAATATATATCTAACAATCAGTAAAAGATTAATAACTAATAAAATAAAAAATAAAATTCTTTCAGTTCTCCCGCCAGTTCTAATTCCTCCGCTTGATTTTCTTTTCCATGGAAAAAATGGAATTATTCCCGATATCGTCAGACTGTCAGCAAATAAATGCGAAGCATAGCCGACAAAAAAACCAAGCGCTATTCTCGGAATAAACATTAAAAAAATAAAAGTTATTAAAAATAAAAATGTAAAGCTGTGAAAAGCTCCTCGGTGTCTTGCAAAAAATTGCAAAGGTCTGAAAATTATTTTTTTTCCTAATTTAGAATTATTTGTATCAATATCCGGAATATAAGTTGCAAGCAAGGCAATTATAATAAAAATAATCTTATAAGAAACAAAAGGCAATAAAATTAAAATAAAAAATAATGTAATCATTAAATGTGTTTTTATCAACATATTTTAATTAAAATTAAAGGTCTATTTAAATTTTGATAAAAAAGAAGATAAAAGAATACCTGCTCGTTTCATTCGCAGAAATTAATTTGAATTTTTCCAGACTTTGTCAAGCGAGCGACTTTGCGAGGGAAACTTAAATTATTGATAACGAGCGGGGTCGGGAGTAAAAAAATTTTGGGGGATTATCATTGCCATAACATTTTTATGAACTTGATTAATCCATTAAATAGCTGTTTACGATATAATACAAACAAATCCTCGCGACTTTGGAGCGAGCAATTTTTGGTTTTTATGGGCGGGAGTTGGGCGGGGCAAATTCGCAAAACAAATATTTTTTTATTTCAACCCCTCAATAAGGGCTTCAAGATTTATCTCACTGACTCCATCAACAACAAATTCAGGTTCATTGAAAAATTTATTATTTCTGACCTGTCCTGAAAAAACCATTTCTTTGCCGAGCAAATCTTCTCTTTGAGAAATTAATCTTTCAATATTTTCCAATTCAGTTAATCCTATTTTAGCTAAATTTTCATGAAATAAAACTGCTCTGATTGTTCCTGTGCCGTCGTCTAAAACAATAGTCATTAAATATCTTTTTTCCGGCAGGATTTTCCCGTGGCTTGCGCAGACAAAATTTTCCCCTTCTGCAGCCGCTTTTTTAGAGCATTCAGGGCATACGCTAAAAGATTTTGGTTCAAAAGTCTGCAATATAAATGCCCGTGTTTTAACGCTGTCTGAAACAGCAAACTCAGAAATTTTTTTCTCGCTGACCATTTTTTCTGTCACAATTTTGCTGTCGTCAAAAAGCTCGCTGCTTATTTTAAGCTCTGAAAAACTGCCTAAATGAAGCTCGTTTCCCCTCATGCTTGCATTTTTTAATTCAATAGCGCTTCCTTTTTTAACCTGACCGCCTTCAATTAAAGAAATATGATTTGTATCCCATAAAACAATTTTAATATTGGAAGTATCGTCTGCTAAAACAAAATTAACAACTTTTGACTCCTCCCCTTTTTTGCTTTTAAATGTCCTTACAGGAAACAAATTAATTACCTTTCCGACGACATTTACTTTTCTCATCCCGGGAAGCAACTCATTTATTTTTAATTTTTCATTTTCAAAATTAATTCCTAATTCGGAAGCAACAATTTGCGCAGCGCCTTCATAACTTATTAGTTCAGAAAGTTTTGCTCTTTTTGCCTTAACCTTTTCATCCGGAAGCCCTCGCAATTTTTTCAAGAACTTTTTCATAATTCACATCTTGCATGATAAGAAAAATAAAAAAGGTTTTATAAGTATTATGCTGTTAAGAAAATATAATTCAAAAATTTCTAAATCTTTGTCTTTTTAATTTCCTGATTCAGCCAGCGCTGCCACAATGGAAAAACTTTTTCTCCCAAAGGCAGGCCAACTTCCTGAATAACCTCATCTGAAATTCTATGGAAAGCGTGATTGGATAAAGTATTGAATTTTGCTTCTAAAATTTCTTCATTGCCTGTTTTTTCAGCGATATCAACGATTTCTTTTTTTATTTTTGCCCTCAATAAAATATTATCATAAATTGCGTCCCAATTTCCGGCCCACCCTTTGACATTAGAAGCTATATCTTTCAAAACTTCGCTCTCTCCGTTAATAATATCATCCGTCGGCTCCAACTCGTCTTTTTTTACATTATATCTTAATAAATCAACAAAACCTTTTTCAGCCAATGGATCCTGCTTCCAGTGTTTTCTTACTTCTGCAAGCTGCAGCATTCTTTTCCAGGAATGCAAGCCGTCAGCGGATTTTATCGGATTGCAAACGGCGATGATGTCTGTTGCTTTAAAACTCGTCGTCGGAACTTTCAAATCATTGACGACTCTGTCAAAAACTCCGTAAGGGCTTGCGCCGTGAATCGTCCCTGCAACAACATTCGCCAAAGCCCCGACTCTCATTGCTTCATAAAGAGCTTCAGCTTCTGTTGACCGGATCTCGCCGACGATTAAACTTGAATCTCCAAGTCTCAAGCTTGTTCTTATTCCGTCTTCAGCAGAAACTTCTGTTCCTGATTTTAACAGCGCAGAACGCACTTTCATTCTGACAATATTATACTGAAGCTCTCTCAATGATTCAACAGGAAGCTCGAGAGTGTCCTCGATAACAATCATTCTGAATTTTGGAATAATCTCCAGCATTAAACTTCCAAGGAGGGAAGTTTTTCCGGAACTTCTTGTCCCGGCGACGAGAAGTGTTCGGGAGCCGTCAATTAAAAAACTTAACAATCCTGCAGCAAATGGATTTAACATTTTATTCTTAACAAAAAGAGGAAGTGTCCACGGGTTTTCACGATGGCGTCTGATTGAATAAGACAACCCATCAACGGATAATGGCCTCTGAATAATTGCAATTCTCGCTCTTAACTTTCCAATCTCCAACTGAGTGTCTAAAATAGGATTTGCTTCATCTAAAGGCCGTCCTGAAATCATTCTGAATTTAGCCGCCCACGAATCTGCATCTTCCTGACTTGGCCGAATATTTGACAAACACTCGTCGTATTCTCCGTGCTTGATATAAATCGGAACTCTTGCAATCGGCGAGTTCAGCGAAACATCATGAATATTTTTATCCTGAAGCAAAACTTCAACTAATCCAAATCCTAAAGTATTTCTAACTAAAATAATCGCCAGTTTATTCAGCTCAGAATAACTCAGTTTAATCCCTTTAGTATTCGCTAAATCTCTCAGCAAATCTCTTGAAATGTTAAAAAAAACGCTCCGAATTCTCTCGCTGTCTGTAAACTCCTCTGCTTTTGGCTGATGCTCTATTAAAACTGTTCTCGCAAGATTTAGAAGCAGATTATGCTCCTCGCTTAACGAATGTTCAGGCGGAGTGAGATGATACATTAATTTTGATTCATTTTTCATTTTCAAAATTGTAACGAGAGATTCATCATAATCTTCTCCTGAAATTTTATACTGATTAACAATCTCCGCATCGTCGGGCAAATCGCTGACTAACCTTGTAAAAGTAAAATTAGGAATTATATCCGGCCTGAAAATTTTATGATAAATTTCTCTGCTTCCTTTTTGATAATCCTTAAGATATTTTTGAACAGACTGAATTAACTTTGTTTTTTCAAACAATGAGAAAATTTTTTCAAGAAAATAAAGATAATTAACATAATCAGATCTAATCGCTTCACTCTCAATTTTGTCAATTATAATTTTATTTTCAATAATTAATCTTCTCAGCTCAAAATAGGCCGCAACGGGATCTTTTTTTAAAAGCAAAAGAAAAGAAAATATTTTATTGTATCTTTGCGCAAAAAGCTGCGTCTGATTTGTTATTAATTTTCTCTGGGACAAAATATTTTCTTGTTTTAATAAATAAACGTAAAATTGCGCAATCTCCAAAAGCATTAAAGTTTCATTTAAATCATAATTGTAGTTTTTTTGCTGAGAAAGAATAATCCTTGAAACATTCGGATTTTCAATCAGATGGTCAATAATTCTCCCCATATCCTCAGAATTTTCAGCTAAACTCGGAACATGCGGCGCGCCAAAATAATTAACATAAAGAACATCTTCCCCTCCCTCTCTTGCCGCTTCATAAGAATACAGCTTTGCCTCTTTTTCAAATTGCATGAATATAGGGATATAAATAGATTTAAATTATTTTGTATGATTGGAAAATTTACTTTATTATGCTTTATAAAATCTGCTTCACTTCGTTCGCAGAAATTAATTTTGGAAACTGAATTGCTTAAAACAATTAATAATTAGAAAGGCTGTCGGAGTAACTGGGTGGGTGGGCGGGGCAACTTCGCGAGAGAAACTTATTAGAATAAATAAATAAATAATTGAGATTTTAAACAAAACCAAAGATATAGAAAACTATTTAAGAAAGAGATTATCTTTTAACTTATGGAGAATGAATATAAGTTTTGGGTTCCAGAATTTTCACTTAGAAATTCTTCTTTGGCTTGTCTTGCTTCAGAAGCAGCGATAGATATTGATAATTATATTCGAAAACGAAACCCAGAATGTGAGTCGGTTAAATATTTATCTCAACTGCTTGATGAAATAACTAAAGGAAATAATCCTCGAGTAAAACTTCCAGATAATTCTGTTATTTTAGGTTATGCAATTTCTGGAAGAGAAAAATTTAAAGAATATTGGCAAGGCAAACATCTTGATGATGTTATGATACAAACTAAATTAGTAGCAAAGGATTTAAGAGATTTTGAGAGTTTACCTAAGATTAGACAAGAAGAGTTATCAGATTTTTGTGTTAGATTAAGCAAGGAAACAGCAGATCACTATAATCAATATTATTCTGGAGCTTCAAGATTAGCAGCATAAATTTCTAAAAATTTAATAAATAAAAAAATACTTGCTTCACTTCGTTCGCAGAAATTAAAAAAAATTATTATGTCGGAAAATATTTTTATAAGTTAAATTAATAATTAGATTGGTTAAGCTATCTGGGGTAGAGGAAGGGGGAACCGAGAGTTTTGCTTTTGGCTATTTTTAGTTTCATTTCAAAAGTAAAGCTCGAGTAGAGAGTTTTGCTTTTGGCTATTTTTAGTTTCATTTCAAAAGTAAAGCTCGAGTAAAGTGCTGGGGGGTGGGGCAAACGACGAGCTATTTTCAAAAAGAAAACAAATTTAAAGCTCTTCTTCTTTCTTTGCTTATGGAAGAGGTGAATTATCAGGAGCAATTTTCAGAGGACACTGCTCTAAGATTAAGGGACTTAGAAGAAAAACAAAGAATTCTCAAAGACAGAGTTTTGCTTATTGGACAAAATTTAATTGATACAAAAGAAAAAACGAGCGAAGACATTCTTGAAATAAAAAAAGATTTGGAAAAAATAAAAGACAACCTGGAAAAAATAAAGCGATTTATAGAGAGCATTTCAACTGAATTTCAAAAATTCGCAAGAAAAGATGATTTGAATATTTTAATCAAGCAAGCAAAAATGTTTCAGCCATTAAAATATTTAAAAGAGAATGCTGAATAATGAATATATCAAAGGTGTTTTTGATTTTTTACTAAATTTTGGAAATTCAAATAAAAATTAAGGGTGGGTGCTTGCCTTTAGGCAAGCTTTAGTGGGAATTAGAAAAATCAAAAACTTAAATTTAAAAACAAAACAATCCTAAAAATAAAATGGGCGCATTAGATCAAATCAGGCAAATGAAACAGGAAGGATTTTCCGAACAGGAAATTTCAGACAGCTTACGGGAGCAGGGAATTAGTCCCAACTCAATAACAGATGCTTTTTCTCAGGCAAGAATAAAAGATGTTGTTGAAGGAGAAGCTCAAATGCAGGAAAATAATTTCACTGAAGCGCCATCGCCGTTTTCAGCTCCTGAAACATACTCTCCTCAGGAAATGCCACAAGCTCAATATTATTCTCCTCAGGAACCTTCTTATGCCCCGTCACAGGAAACAGAATCTTATTCCCCGCAGGAAGGATATGGGGAATCTCAAGGAGGATTTGGAACAGATACAATAATTGAAATTGCGGAACAGGTTTTTGAAGAAAAAATAAAAAAACTCTCCCAGCAAATTTCAAATTTCAAAGAATTTTCAGCAATTGCAGAAACAAAATTTTCTAATTTTGAAAACAGATTAAAAAAAGTTGAATCAATCATAGAAAATTTGCAGATTAAAATTCTTGAAAAAGTCGGCTCTTACGGCGACGGGCTTGAAAGCATAAAAAAAGAAATGACGATGATGCAGGATTCGTTTAGCAAAACTCTTCCAATGTTTGCAAAACCTTATGTGAAAAAACCGGTGGAAAAAACATCCACAATAAAAAAGAAGGGGAAATAAATTTATTCTTTGCTAAATTTTGAAAATACCTGCTCATTTCATTCGCAGAAATTAAAAAAATTGCTGTGTAAGGAGAGGTTTGAAGAAATTTAATATTCAAAAAAGCTGTTCTACCAATTTAGTAAATAAATCCGACGAGCGAAAGCGAGAAGCTATTTTAGTATTCAACAAATTATTTCTAAAAAAATAATTAACTTCTAGGAGGAAGCAGAATTCTGTTCAAGAGATTGTCTGGATTTGGAGAACTGCTTGTGCTTCCTGCAACAACTGCGATAATTAAACCCAAGAAGACTACCCAGCCAATCAAACTTAAACCATAATTTCCCCACCAAGAACCCACATTATATCCAAAAGATCCTAATGACTGAAATACAACTATTCCAATAATAACCATCACCACTAAAATCAAAACCCAATTAAATCCTTTAGCGCCTAAAGGCATAAACAATCCTCCAAGAATAATAATTACTAAAATAATAGATAATGCAACCCCAAATCTTGGAAATATCTCAGAAAAAAATACAGAAACAAAATCAAACTGCAAAGCCATTAAAGAAACAGCAAGAGCGATTATTGCATTTATTGATTTATTTGGTCCTTCTACACCCTCTTTAGTTTTAGTTGTAAACAGGCCAATTCTGATTAAAAGCCCAAATGTTAAAGCAAAAATTAATAAAAAAGGGAGAACATAACTAAAAATTCCCGCTGCCTGCCACTGAGCAAGAATATTTCCAATATCTCCTCCTCTAAAAAAACCATAAGAAGCTAATAAGCTCATCACCTCTATCATAATATAAAATAAGAAAGATTATTTATAAACATTTCTTTAGTTCGGTTTCCTGACGAACTTGTCAAAAAATTTCCTATTTTTTGTTCTCTCTTTAGTTTAGGCTCTGTTGAAAATGGGTTTTTCTTTTAGAAAATAAAAGTTACAACATAAAAAAACTAAAAATACTTGCTCGCTATCGCTCGCAAATTATAAAAAACTATTCGCCAAAACAGCTTTAGGAGATTGATCACTTTGTTAATTGTTTAACTTTATTTTAGTTATCATAGCAATAATTATTTTCTTAACGAAGAAATCTGCTGTAAAGCGATTTCGGAGCAAATAAATAACATTTTTCATTAGAAAAATGCGAATTAAAAAATCAATAAAATAAACAAAAATTAAGTTTGTCCAAACTCTTTCTAATCTATTTCCCAGAACCCCTGATAACTGCAGCGAGAGCAACGCCGATCAAAACAACAAAAATTAAGTTTGTCCAGAATGCTTCGCTCCAAGACTGGTTAAATAAAAAATCATAAGCTTTCCCGCTGACGCCTGCTGCCCACAAAATTCCAATAATCAAAGAAATAGTGATTACAATAAAAAGCCCTACTTTCATTGCATTTGTCATTACAAATCCTTCTTTAGTTGAAAAAACAAATCCCCACAACATTAAAACTACGAATACAATTACAATTGCAACTGACAAAAATAAAATCATATTTGAAACAACCATCTTCGGGAAAACTGCTGAAACAAAAATCAAGCCGATTACAAATGCAGTAAGGGCATTAAGCTGTTTTTTTTCCTCTCCAAAAAGTTTCGTTTTTTCCAGAACTGCAAAAACTATAAAAAACACAATTAAAAACGGATATACAAAATTAGTCAAAACAGGATGCTGTAAAAGTGTCTCTGCCATTTTCTTATAAGATTTGCAATATTTATAAATGTTTATGATGATTAAGCTCTGTTGAAAATGTTTTGAATTCGTAATTTTCTTTGGCTTGGCTATCAAATAATTAAGGGTGGGTGCTTGCCTTTAGGCAAGCTTCAGCGGGAATTTGTCTTGCCACCCTCCTTGTTGGTGGAATTCAAAACCGAAACAAAAAAGATATTTTCAACAGAGCCTGATGATTAACTTATTTTTTCAACTTTGCTTACACTGCTAAAAAACTATATCCAAGAGCAATTAAAGTGATTATTGCCAGGAAACTCCAGAGGACTTTATTTCCAAATAAAATTTTGTTTCCATCAAGATTTGAAATAGGGATTAAATTAAAAAATGCAAACCAAATGCTGAATTTTGCAAATTCTGAAAATCCGATTAAATAGCCAAGCGCAGCCGCAAAAAGATTAATTAAAATTCCTGCTCCTGCAATGTACGCCAAATGGTCTTCGCTTACATCTGAAAAAGAATATATCCCGTGCCTTTTTGCTGTTCTGTAAATTTTTGCGCGGACATCAAACACCAACGGAGCCATCCAGACAAAACCTTTTAGCGGGAAAAAAATTATTCTTGAAGCTATCGGGAAAATTGCTCCCGCAGGAATATCTTTTTTAAAAGACTGATTAGGCTTGTACCCCCATCTTTTAAATTCCCATAATTTTATTTCAGTTTTTAATTCAAAAAATTCGCCGGCGAATTTTTTTGCAAAGACATTAATTATAATTATCGCAAACACCGACAGCAATGCAATTAAAAAAGCTGAAAAACCCGATAACAAAGTAATTGAAAAAGCAATAATTATTGAAACGCCTGCAATCGCGAGAATTTCTCTGTGGTTTATCATATTGATTTTTAGTTTGGGATTTTTATAAAGGTTATCGTTTTGAAATATCTAATGAATAATGGAAAAGTATTTAAATAGTTTTTAATCAATTTTAATATGAAAGTCAGAAAAATAAGCGAGGTTCTTGGAATGAGAGTTTATACGGATTCTGGAGATTATTTTGGGGAGATTGAAGAAGTTAATTTATCTGAAAATAAAATTGACGGATGGAGAATCAGAGTCGGCGGAGGCGTTTTGCCTTTAATCGGCGGCGCAAGAGGAGTAATTATCCCGCACAATTTTGTCAAGGCAATAAGCGATGTTTTTATAATAAATCGTTCTGCTCTTCCAAGCCAGCCAACTCATTCAGATGAATTAGAAATAGATGCAAGCGAGTAAAAAATAATTCTGCGTTTTTTAAATAAATAAAAATAATAAATAGTTGTTTTTTTTAAAATAACAATGCTCTGTTGAAAATGCTTTGTCTCGCCACCCTCCTTGTGGTGGAATTCGTAACTTATTTTGGCTCGGCTGTCAAATAATTAAGGACGAGCGTTTGCGCGAGAGTAATCTGGGCAGGCGGAAGGGGAGCGGAGCGCTGGGGGGCGGGGCGAATGAATCTGAATTCAAAACCAAAACAAAAAAGAGATTTTCAACAGAGCCAAATAACAACAATATTTTATAAATCCCGGTTTCATAAAATAAAATGGACTTCCTTCAAAATATTGCTCCAAGAGAATATCAATTAAAAATTCTTGAGACTTGCGCTAAAAAAAATTGTCTGGTTGTTCTGCCGACGGGTTTGGGAAAAACTTTGATTGCATTAATGCTGGTTATTCAAAGAATGAAAGAATTTCCGGGAGAAAGAGCGGTTTTTCTTGCGCCGACAAAACCTCTTGCAGAACAGCATTTAACAAGCTTTAAAAAAAATCTTCCTGAATTATTTGGAGACATGCAATTATTCACAGGAGAAATAAAGCCGGAAGAAAGAAAGAAAATCTGGCAGACTGCGGATATAATTTTCTCAACCCCGCAATGCGTCGCCAATGACATTAAAAATAATTTATATGATTTAAAAAATGTATGCTTGCTGGTTGAAGACGAAGCCCATAGGTGCATTAAAAGTTACGATTATAATTTTGTCTCCCAGGAATATCAAAAACAAGCGCTGCATTCAAGAATACTCGGATTGACTGCAAGCCCTGGAAATGATGTATCAAGAATAAAAGAAATATGCAAGAATCTTTTTATTGAAGAAGTGGAATTAAGAACCAGAGAGAGCGGCGACGTAAAAAAATATCTGCAGGAGCTTGAATTTGAAAAAGTTCTTGTAGAACTGCCGGCGGAATTTGATGAAATAAAACACCTATTAACTAAATTGCTTAATGAATATATTGAAGAATTGAGATACAGAAGCGTGCTTTTTGGTCCTGCAAATAAAACAAGATTGTTGGAACTGCAGAAAAAAATTTCCGGAACACTTGCAAGAGGAAATAAAAATTATAATTATATGCTCGGGGCAAGCGCCTGCGCCCAGGCAATTAAAATTCAGCACGCTTTGGAACTTTTAGAAACCCAGACTTTAGAAAGTTTTAACAAATATTTAAAAGCTCTTTTAGAACAGGCGGCAAAAAAACAAAGCAAAGGAGTAATAAAACTGACCGCAAGA
>JACOWL010000026.1 GCA_016176815.1 Candidatus Pacearchaeota archaeon | reverse complement strand
TCATAATGCTTCGCAGGAAGTTTGATACCGCCGTAAAGATTTGAAAGTTAAACTAAATCCTAAAGTTCTGTTAATAACAACAAATTTTAATAAATATTTACGAAGCAAACTAAATAAAAAAAATTAAATTTTGAAAAGAACTTTTTTGAAATAATCAAATATAAAAACCTCTTTATCTTTTGTAAATTCTTCCCCTTTTATCAAAAGTTCTGACAAAAAGAATTTTCTTTTGATTGTCAACGTCTACTAAAGCTCTTAATTTTCCTATTCTAATTTTGTTGTAGTCTCCTTCATAATGCTCTACATATCTTGAAGGATTTTCGGAAATTTCATGAAATTTATTTCTGATTCTTTCCTGCAAATCTTGTGGTAAATCTCTAAAGAATTTTGCAGCTTGTGTAGAGAACTTTATTTCATATCTCATAAATCTTCTAAATCTGTATATTTAGACTCATCTTCTTTCCTCGCTTCTTCTAATTCATTTTTTGCCCAATCTGTTAATTCTACTTCTTCCATTTCTTTTTCTTCTTTTTCAGCTATAAGCATTTCCTTAATTTGAGCTACATCTCTAATTAATTTTTTCAAATCTTCTGACCTTAAATTTATGTTTTCCATAATTTATAGAATATACGCAAGTTTAAAAAATTATCTTTTTGAGAGAGCATTAAGAAATAGGGACTTATCATCAAATATAAAAACCTCGTTGTTTATTCTTTTATTATGAAAAAGGGGCAGGCATTTTTAATCACTGCAGTAATTTTTATTGCAATTGTCAGCGCATTTATCACAATCCACAATTCTTCAAAAAAAACCGAATTCTCAACTTTTCCATTTGTTGCAGAAGAAATTCAAATTGAATCAGAAAAAGTTATGGATTATGCTTTGGTTAAAGATGATTTTAATTCAATAGATACCTTTACTGATGATGTTTCAAAATATGTTGATAAAGAAAATATAGATATTTATTTTATAGAAGATAGTTCAGGAAGTTTAAAATTTTATAATTCCACTATTGATTTAACAAGCGACCTAACTATTAATAGCAATATAATCGCAACACTTGAAAACACAAACTACCTTTTTCCTTTAAATTCAAAAGGCAAACATTTTTATTTCATAATGATTAAAGAAAAAGAAGTTGGAGGTGAAAAATATGTTTATACCAACGCTTAATAAAAAAAAGAAAATCGCTGTGAGCACAATGATAGGATATATTTTATTAATTACATTTGCTATTGTTATTGCAGGAGTTGTTTATCAATGGCTGAAAACCTATGTTCCAAAAGAGGGAATTGCATGCCCTGACGGCGTCAGCATTTATGTTTCAGATTCTGCTTATAACGACATATCAAAAAAATTGGAATTAACACTTACAAACAACGGGCAATTCAGCGTCGGTGGAATTTATATTTATTATTCAAATAGTTCAAGTCAGGAAATTGCAGTGAATGATTTATCTAAGTTTGTTCCAAAACCTAAGCAATTAAATCCAGGAGTTATTTTAGGAACAGCAGGAAAGAATAGTTTTGAGCCAGGCGGCGAAGATGAAGTTCTTACTTTTGATATTAATGGTTTAACTGATCAAGAAATTTACGCAGTTGAGATAACTCCAATAAGATGGCAGGAAGAAAAAAACAGAATATCAATTGTAAGCTGCGCTAATGCAAAGACAAAAAAGATTTTGGATTTAACTATTGACCAAGAAATAATTCCAGAGATTAACCTGCAGAATTTATAAACATTTAAAAATTAAAAAGCATTAATTAAAATATGAAAAAAGCGGTTTCCCCGGTCATTGCAACAATCTTGCTTATAGCATTGACGATTATAATTGCATTAATTGTTTTTCAATGGATTTTCAAATATTGGAAATGTTCCGATTTATAATTTTGATGTTAAAGCAGAATATGATGGAGGCCACGATACTTCTAATTTGGGAGAAACAGGATTAAGCCGGGGCGGAGTTATTTCGGTCCATTTTGATGCTTCTAACTATAATAAAATAACTTTAATTCCAATTTTATTAGGAGTTAATAAAGATGGAGAACAAAAAACTCAGGCATGCGACGAAAGGTTTGGAAAAGAAATTTTTATTTAATGGAACAAAAAATAGGAAATTTTTTGACAAATTTGACAGGAAATCAAATTAAAGAGGTTTTTATTTAATTTTATGAAACAAAAAAAAGCAGTTTCCGGAGTTGTTGTAATGGTGGTGATGATTGCGCTTGTAATTTCTATTTCTGCGATTGTATTCACGCTGACAAAAAAAACAGTTGAAGAAAAAATAAAAAAATCAGAGGCGTGCGAACCAGATATTATTGGAAAACTTTCAATAAATTACGAATATGTTTGTTATGATTCTGCAAAAAAAGAAATTGTTTTTTCAATAAATCGCAAGGACATAGATTTAGACAAATTAATAATTGCAATAGAAACAGAAACAGAAGTAAAGCAATTTGAACTTAAAGAAAATGAACCAAATGGTGAACTAATTCCTTTTAATCTTCAAGATACTGCAACTCTTCCTAAAAAAAATGGCGGAAGAACATATATTGCAACTGGTTTTAGCGAGCCGGTAATTGGAATTAAAATTATTCCTGTAATTAATGAAGAGCAGTGCGAGGTTGCAGATTCGTTAAATGAAATAACTGATTGTGAACTGACTGGGATTTTTAGTTAAGTATTTAAATTAATAATTCTTTTTATAGACGGACAAAAAAGGGGATGACAGATAAAAAATTTAATTACAAATATAAACGCGGACAGGTTTGGATTGAAACTGTAGTCTATACTTTAATTGCTTTTGCAATTCTCGGCGCAATTTTAGGTTTTGCAAAGCCAAAAATAGAACAGCTTCAGGATAAATCAATTATTGAGCAGTCAATAGGAATGCTCGAAGACATAGACACAACAATTGAAGAAATTCAGACGGTTTCAGGGAATAAAAGAGAAATTGAATTATCCATAAAAAAAGGCTCATTAAATATTGATGCTCAAAATGACCAAATAATTTTTGAAATAGACAGCCAATATCTTTACAGCGAACCCGGAATACCCATTAAAAAAGGAAGCATAGAAATTTATAATAATAAAATTGGAAAAATAAATAAAATTAATGCAACGAAATAAATAAAATTAATGCAACGATAAATTATGCCGGGAAATATAATTTTACTTTCAATGATGAAGATAGCTCAGAATTATTAGCTAAATCATCAGCGCCTTATAAATTATTTATTTCAAATGAAGGCGAAGAAAATAATCTAATAAAAATAAATTTTGAACTCGCATAAAATGAAAAAGAATACGCGCTTTTTTATGAAGTAGAAGAGCCGGAGTTAACAATAGAAGAAAAAAAATCAAAAGACCAGATAATAGAGGCGCTAAAAAGTTTAGTTGATTTTGATATGGTCATAAATAAAGATTTAGACGCGCTGTTGGAATATATTCACCAGAGAACCAGAATTTTAGCATTTGAATTAGAAATGGAACTTTCATATGAAAGCTACAACAAAATATATTATTATCTTTGCAGAGATTTTGTCGGCATGAATGAAACTGAGCCAATACTCCGGGATTTTTTTGTTGAAGATATTGAATGCAACGGGATTGACACTCCGATTTATGTTGTTCATCGTTATTATAGAAATATTAAAACAAATATTGAATTTGAAAACCTGGCAAGAGCCGAAAGCTTCACAGAAAAACTTGCCCAAAGATGCGGAAAACATATTTCTTATTCCCAGCCAATTCTCGACGGCAGTTTGCAGGACGGCTCAAGAGTAAATGCAACATACACCAAAGATATAACAAGCAGAGGACCGACATTCACAATTAGAAAATTCACGCAGACTCCCTGGACTCCTCCGCAATTAATTTCATTTAAAACTTTGAGTTTGGAAATGATGGCATATTTATGGATGCTGGTTGAACATAAAATGAATATTCTTATTGCAGGCGGGACAGGTTCCGGAAAAACAACTTTGCTGAATGTTCTTGCTTTTTTTATTCCTCCGGAAGCAAGAGTTGTAAGTATAGAGGACACGCGCGAAATAAACCTTCCGAGGGAAAACTGGCTTCCGGGAGTTTCAAGAAGCGCAACAGGAACAGGAGAGTTTGGAGAAGTTGATTTATTCACTTTATTAAAAGCGTCGTTCAGGCAGAGGCCGGATTATATTATCGTCGGTGAAGTTCGCGGAAAAGAAGCGTTTGTATTATTTCAGGGAATGGCTTCAGGACATCCGTCAATAAGCACTATACACGCCGAATCTGTTGAGACAGTAATAAAAAGACTTGAAACGCCGCCGATTGAATTGCCGCCGACGCTGATGAACGTCCTTGACTGCGTATGCATAATGGGGCAGGCAATTGTAAATAAACAAGAAACAAGAAAGGTGAAAGAAATTGTGGAAATTGTAAATGTTGAAGAATCAGGAGCAGCTCTGACAAACACTCCTTTTGTTTGGAATCCAAAAGATAATGAATTTTATTTTAAAAGAACAAGCAAGATTTTTGAAAAAATTGCTTTAAGATACGGAAAAAACAGGGAAGAAATAGAAAAAGAATTCAGGCAAAGAGTAATTCAGCAAAAAAAATACGGGTTTCATGAAGTTCAGGATATAATTAATGAGTATTATAAAAATCCTCAGGGAATTTTAAAAAAATTTGGGATTGCTCAATAAAATTTGTTGAAAGTTTTTGGTTTTTTCAGTTCTGTTGAAAATGTTTTGAATTCGTAACTTTCTTTGGCTCGGCTATTAAATAATTAAGGGTGGGTGCTTGCCTTTAGGCAAGCTTTAGCGGGAATTTGAATTCAAAATAAAAACAAAAAAGAAATTTTCAACAGAACCAGTTTTTTCTGAACATTAAATTTTAGATTTTTTTATTTCACCCCAAATATCTGACTTTTCCGGGGCGGGGCTCAAAAATCACCCCTTCTTCAAGAAGTTTTTGTATTTCCTGGGAAATTATCTCGGGCGAAGCATCTCTTATTTCTGCGGCTATTTTTTCTGTTTCAGCGCCTCCATCTTTTTCAGAATCTTTTATCTTATCAAGAATTCTGTCTTTCAGGGCTTTTATCTGCTCTTTTGCAAGAGGCTTATTTTCCGAAGAGTCTAAGCGCTGTTTTTCTAACTCAAGTTTTCTTATCAGCAAATATTTTGGATTTTGTTCTTTTATTATTTCAGGGGAAATATAAATTTCATTGCTCCAGTTTCTAATTATTCCAATTACAAGCGCGGTTTCTCCATGCTGAACTTCTTTAAATTTTTCTGCATCATCTCCAAAAGCCTTTAGATGTATCTGCCCTGAACCGTCGTCTAATGTTAAAAAAATATATTTTTTCTCCCCCTCGCTTTGATATTTATCTACAATGTTTCCAATAACATTAACTCTTACTATTTTTTTATTTCCAAGTTCAAGAAATTGAAATTTTTCCTGAGCTAAAATCGGTTTTCCAATTAATATGTCTCCTATTCTCAGCTTATATGCAACATTTCGCTTAAATTGTTGTTCTGAACCCATTTTTATTCTTATAAAAATTTAATTTAGTTTATAAATATTTATAGTCAAGGAAATAATTTTTCTAATTTTCCACATATTAAAACACTCCTGCGTCGTGCCTTGCCTTTGGTTTAATAATATAATAAAAATTAATAAAATAATAAAAGTTTGCCAAAGTCAAAACACTCCGATAAACCCGTGTTTAGGCCTGTAAATTTCATTGCTCTGAATTAATTTTTCAATTGCTTCATCAATTTCCTGCTCCTTCATTTTATCCCTTAAATCATTTTTAATCTCTTCAATTGGAATTTCTTTTCCCATTCTGCTTGAGAGCGCAACAATTGTTTCTTTAACGCTGAAAATTCTGCTTCTTTGAGAGTGCGAGAATCCGGAACTAATTCTGTCAATATCAAAAGTTTGGGATTCGTAGTCAAAACCAACATGCGAAAGATAATATTTTATAATTTCAATTGACTGCTGGGCGTCTTGTTTTGAAACACTGTCGCTGAGACGGACTTTTGCGGCCGCTTCAGACATTCTAACCAACGCCTGCAGCTGTCTTGCGGAAATTGGAATTGGCCTTACTGCTCCTTCAGAAGAAACTGGCCTGTTTCTTAATTCTACATAAAAATTTCTTAATTCTTCTACTGCTTCTTTAGTCAGCGCGGGTTTCACTCTTTGTTTTGAATATGCAACATATTTTCTAAGCAAATCTTTGGATATAAGAAGAGATTCTGTCTCTTTTGTGTGTTCTGATAAAACATGGGTTGCGATTCTTGTGTCTTTTATTCTGTTAGGCGAGTCTTTTAATGTAAAGATTATGTCAAAACGATTTATCAGCGTCGGAGGAAGATCAATTTGCTGGGCAATTGGCTGATAAGGATCAAATCTTCCGAATTTTGGATTTGCTGCAGCCAGCACAGAAGTTTCTGCTTTCAGCGACGCCTGAACATTTGCTTTGCTGATTGTAACTGACTGCTGTTCCATTGCTTCATGCATCGCGCTTCTGTCCTGCGGATCCATTTTTTCTAATTCGTCTATGCAAACCAAACCTTTATTCGCCAGCACCATTGCGCCTGCTTCCAAAGCCCACCCTCTTAAAAATTCATCTTTTACAACAGTCGCGGTTAATCCTGCCCCTGAAGTAGACTTGCCGACGACATATCTTCCTTTTGGAGCGATTTTTGACATAAATCCCAAAATTACGCTTTTAGCAACACCAGGATCGCCGACCAATAAAATGTGAATATCTCCCCGCTGATTTGAACCGTCTGATAATTCTTTTTTAACTCCTCCAAACAACTGCAAAATTAATGATTTTTTTATTTCTTCATAACCCCAGACGCTCGGCGCAATGCTTTCTGCTAATTTATTAAAAATATTTGGAGTCTGCGACAATTCTAAAATTTGTCTCTCATCTTCGTCGCTCATTTCAACTTCTTCAAATGTTTCTTCTAAAGGAATTAAATTATTTGCTTCAATTGCTAATTCAAATCTTGTTGAAAGACCTCCGGTTGACAAAGGAACGGCAACTTCTTTTAAAATTCCGATAGCCCTCACTCTGCTTCCCGGAGTAGTTTTCTCTTCCATTTTTGGCTCAACTAAATCTTCTTTTACAAAAATATTTATTTTTTTTGGCTGTTCGCCTCCTGAAAGAGATTCATGGGCTTCTTCCACTACCAATCTCTGAGTATCCACCATTTCTTTTGAAATTAATTTAAATCCTCCTTTTCTCCCGCAGGAACATCTTGACGGCTCTCTGAATTTTTTTTCTATCTGCAAAACCTGAATAATTGTCCCGCAGCTCGGGCATTCAAATTTTGCATTTACCACCTGAGGCCGAACATCAGAAGCCTGCCTGATAATTCCTTCAACTACAATCATTTCATTTAAGTGTTTTGAACGAATATCTCTTATTTTTACTGTCTGGGATTTTGGAAGATTTTTCAGCCTGATTCTAACGCTGTCAATCAACGGAGATTGTTCAACTGCCTGCTCAAAAATTCTTAATGCTTCTTCAGGGTCTTCAAGAATTTCATCCGAAAGCATTTTTGAAAATTTTATCAGACTTTCAAAATCCAAAAAAATAACGTTGCTTCCTTTTCTTCTTGATTCTAATAGCTCTTTTTTATACGCCTCAAAGAAATTTTTTGCTTCAATTAAAAAATCTTCCTGCTTTGTTTTTTTCTCATCTGTCTCTTTTGGAATTTCTTCATCCGGGAATTTATTTTCATCCATTTTATTATAAAATATATTAAAATTTCTTTTTATAGATTTATATATATTTTTGAGTGGTTTTTATCATAACCATTAGCAAGTTATCTATTTATTAAAAAGTAAAAAATTCTTTAAAAAACAGCTGCCCATTAGTTATCATTAAAAAATAGTAATTTTAGAAAGATTTAAAAAGAACGTTTGCCTCTAATTATCATGATAAAATTTGATTATAATTATCCCAATTATTTAATTGAAAAGCTTGAAATTAGTGACAACACTTCAGAAAATCCTTTTCCTCATCAAGAAGAATTTAGGTCTGCGCTTCATCAAGCTTATTTTTCAAATACTCCGGTAAAAATTAATGAGATTGCAAATAGTCTGGCAACTTATTATGTCAGAAATAAAAAACTGGATAATCAAGAAGCTTTTAGAAAAGCGCTGAAAGATTTAAATAATTATTCTGAAAGCTCAGACGAATTTCTTAATCTTAAAAATAAAAAAGATAATATCCAGAAATTTTTCAGAAATTCTTTATTAAAAACAGCCAATTAAAATGACAAACTATAGTTCCTTGATTGAGCAAATGAAGAATGATGAAGACTATTTTACGGGAGATTTATTTTAACAAAGACTTCAAATCTGCTGTAGATCTTACAGATTATATGTCTGAATGTCATCTTAAAAATTCTCCTTGCCATAAAACACATTTTGATGCATATTCCTGCACAAGACAAGAATTAAATTTTCTTGCGGGAGAAGCCGAGGACTTGTTTGGAGCGGACGGAATCCAGGAATTTTATAGAAAATCAGTTCCCCATTATAGAAAAGAATTTGATTCTTTTAAAAGTTAAATAAATTATTCATAAAATGACAAATTATAAAACTTTAATTGAAAAAATAAAAAAAGGGAGAAATCCTTCAGATCATTCTCTTAAGCTAGCTTTGCGTGAGATTTATCTTGAAAAAGATGCCGATTCTGCTATGGAACTTGTAACTTCTCTTTCCGGATATTATGTTGGACATTATGGCGGTTATGAGGGATATTCTGATGCATATTCTTGCGTAAGAATTGAATTAGATTTTCTTGCGGAAAAATCAGATGATTTGTTTGGAGAGAACGGAATCCAAAAATTTTATAGAAAATCAGTTAATTTTTGTGAAGGATATATAGATTTTTTTAAGAATTAAAATTATCTTTCATAATTTTTCAGCGCAACTTTAACGTTTTTTAAAAGTTGTCTCATGCTGTCTTCAAGCTGGTCTTTGTTTTTTGTTCCTGTGCAGACCAGCTTTCCGTTTGAAAACAAAAGAAACGTCGCTGTCGGGTCAACTAATTTATAAACCAAACCCGGGAATTGCTCCGGCTCGTATTCTGTATTTTCCATTTCAAGCGCCAGAAAATTTAAATTAAGTTTTAAATCAATTGTTCCAGATGCAACAATATTCTGAACAGTAATTTTTGGCTTTCCCGTAATCTTCACATTTATTTTTTTTAATTGCTTTATAACCGCATTAATAACCTGCCTGACCTGAGCAGTTGATTTTGTTCCTGTGCAGACCAAATTTCCCGAAGAGAAAACAAGAACAGCTGATTTTGGCTCTTTTATCCTTAAAACAAGACCGGGAAATGTTTCCGGATTATATTCTGTATTTGGCTGCGTTCTTGCAAGTTTTGTCAAAGGAACAGGTTTTCCCAAAGAAGCGGTTGCGACGATGTTTTGAACTTTATATGTTGAAGTTTTGGTCATTTTACTGATTTATAAAGGGGTATTTTCATTTATAAAGCTATCTAAAAGAATAGTTGAATATATATTTTTTAATATATACATTCTAAAATATTTTTTAAAAAACATATATATTTATTTTTATTTTCTTGATATGATGCAGCTCTGTTGAAAATGTTTTGAGCTCGTAATTTTTTTGGCAATTAATTGTAAAAATAAAGGGCGGGCGATTTCACGAGACAAATTTGTCAAATCAAAACAGGCTGGGTCGGGAGTTAGAGAAAGCGAAACTGGGCGGTGGAAGGGGGAGCGAAGCGCTGGTGGGTGGGGCGAATGAATTTGAATTCAAAATAGAAACAAAAAATAGGAATTTTTTGACAAAACTTTTCCTTCCAGAAAAGATTTAAACAGAAACAAAAAAGAGATTTTCAACAGAGCCATATAATGCTAATCATTTTTAAATTTTCTTTTTACATACTCCACCATCTCGCTTCCTTTCAATTGCACGCTTGACGGACCCATTCTTACAAAAAATTCTTCTTCATTTGAATCTGATTTAAGGAAAACGGGATTTTTGCTTTTTTTGCAGATAAGTTTTACAATTGTTCTGCCTTCAATTACGCTATTTTGGATTTCTATTAAATGAAAATGTTTTTTTCCGATTCTTTCTTTTATCAGGCTTATTAAATACAAATTAAATTTATCTGTGTCTGGAAATTTATCATGCTCTATCCCTAAAATTTTGCCTTCATTGGTAATTCCGAGCAATAAAGTTCCGCCGTCTGAATTTAGAAAAGCGGAAATTGTTTTCAACGCGGAAAATTCCATTTTCTTGTCAAATTCATTTGTATGAAGATTTGTTCTTAAAGTTGATTTAAATTCTATTTCTTGACTTTCCTTATTTTTTATTAATTCTAAAACTTCATCTGAAGAATTATTTTTGTTTAAAAATAATTTTGGATTTTCTTCTATAATCTTTTTTACAGCCCGCCTAATCACTCCTTTTTCTGAACTCATATAAACATAGCCTATTATTGAAGCTATTGATGCCCCGATTATTACAAAAGTCATATTTTGCATAGAAAACTTATAAATGCCGATGCTTATATCCTGTTCTAAAAATATTTTTAAATAATATTTTAAAAGTTCAAGCAGAAATCCAAAAGTTATCGTGAAACTAAATGTAAATAAAATTATTAAGAAATAATCTTTTTTTATCTGATTATTTGAATAAAGAATTGCCAGAATCATAAATCCTATCATGGCAACCGCAACTCCAAAAAATATAGGGACGATAATTCCGCTGATTTTTCCAAGGAAAAGCGTGAAAACCACAAAAACCAGCAGCATCCACTCAAATTCAGCAGGAATTTTTATCTGATATCTTTTTACTATCTGCGGAATAAACATTAAAATTAACAGAAAGATATCTGTCGACATTATATACCAAAGATGATTTGAAACAGCGTTGATTATTGATAAAATCAGGATTAATTTTATTGCAAGCGAAAGATATTTTTGAATACTTTTAAATTTCATAAAAAGGCGATGGGAAAAAGGGTTTTTATCTTTTTGTTATTTTTTGGCTTTGTTGAAAAATTTTTGAATTCGCAACTTTGCGATATTAGTAAAGATATGCTCTTTGATGGTCGCTTCTATAATAAAGAGCATCCCCATAAGACAAAAAGAAATCTTTCTCATGTCCATACCATTTTAGCTCTGCTTTTTTATTTTTAACTAATTCTTCTGCTTGTTCAAATGATATTCTTTCTAATGCCTTTTCTGGAACATAATATCTTGAAACCAAAACATAACTTTCCATATGCCCTCCCAATTGACTAATTGCCTTGTGCATTTTATCCTCGTCCAAATTCATTTTTTCTTTATCAACTTTTTTATTTCCGTAATTAAATCCGTCAAAATGTTTTAATTGTCCTGAATATAAAATTTTATTTTTTTTTCCATTCATGGTATTCAAAAAGCCTCCAATCATCCCCCAAGAGTACAATTCTTTTCGGGACGAATATAATTTAACATTTATTTCTTCTTCTCCATTATAAGATAAAACTGCGGCACGATATCCCGGGAAAAAGATGATCTTACCAGAATCAAACCATTTTGCGATTTCTGCGTTTTGCATATTACTTCTCCTTTAAAACAGAATCAAATAAAACTGCAAAAGCCTGGCTGAAAAATTCAGAGTTAAGCCATATTGCAACATCTTCATTTGCTTCAGCATGTTTTGAAATATAAAACATAATTTCTTTTCTGTCAATTATAAAAAACTTTGAATCAAGTTCAGTTTTTTTTATTTTTATTCCAAGTTTTTCTTCTGCCTGTTTGATTAATCTTTCATCTCCTGAAAGAGCGAGTTTTATTTTAACGCTGTCTTTTTTCAGGCTTTCAAATGTCTGCGCAAAAAGCTTGATTTTCATTGATAATTCGTCGGCAGTTGTGCAGATTATAACTTCTTTTTTTGCATTTTGAAGAAGCTCTTTCAAATGATTTGAAATGTTTGCCTTTCCTTTTAATGCTGCAGAAAGGTCTTCTCTTTTTATCGGGACGATTCCTTCTTTGTAAAGCCCTTCAAGCTGTGTAAACTCGTCGGTTTCCTTAACATTAGATAAACTGTATATTTTTTCTTCCGCTTTTTTTCTTACATTATTTTTAAGTTTTTCAAGAACCATTTTTGGCTTAACGCCTAAATATTTTACCGGCTTTCCTATTTTAACAATCGCAAATCCTTTTTTCTCCAAACTTTCCAAGACATCATAAGTTCTTGAACGGGGAACTCCTGAAATGCTTGCAATCTCTCCTGCAGAAGCAGAACCTTTTCCTAACAAGGCAAGCCATACTTTTGTTTCATAAATATTCAAGTCAAAGTAATCTTTTATTTTATTTATTAAATCTTGTTTAGCTATCATTTTTTATTTTCTCCATCTGCGATTCTCATTCTACTTTCCATTCTTTCTCCTAAATTTTCTTGTGTGTTTGTCATTTTGTTTTTTATTATTATTTTTTGTCTTGCAACCTTTAGGTTGTTACTACTTTAAAAGTAACAGGAATAAGGTTTATAAATGTTTCTGTTGTTACCTTTTTCAAGTTATTACGCGTGGAAAAGTTTAAATAGAGAAAAAATTTCTAATTATATGCCTGACAAAGATAATAAAATCAAATTTGAATTATCGCCTTTAGATAGTCTAAAGAGAAAAGAAGTTGAAAAAGAAATTGATGCTGAACTTAATTATGAAAAAGAATTAAACAAAAAAAGGGCAAAAGCAATAAAAGAAGAAAATAGAAAATACATAGACAGATATGTAGAATATTTTGAGGGGCAAAAGAATATTCGCGGGCGATTGGTTAATATAGGTTGGGATCCTTTAGGTTATTTCATGATTTTTACTCCTTCCTTGAAAATTTCTTATATAAAAAATTCAACTTCCAAAAGAAATTTAGAAAATTTGGCAGAACGATATAATAAACATGAAAAAGAGAAAGTAAAACTAAATGAATTGCAAAAAGAAGATTATTTTAAAGAAAGAAGTCAAATAAAAAGCGATTCTAAAAAATTATAAAAAGAAAAATTTACTGATTTAAATCTTTTTTCGCAAAACTTAAAGAGGTTCGCCACTCTCGTGGCTCAGATTTGGAAAAGATTTAACCTAAACAGCTTAATTAATTTTTATAAATGATTAACCCAAGTTCTCAAACTTTACTGAGATAAGAATCTTCCTAATTTCTGCGAGCGACTTCGGAGCGAGCAGGTATTTATTTTAAAATAAAATCGCGCTGATTAACATTCCTAAAAATATTCCGGCAGTTATAAACGGCATTGCAGGATAAAATTTCTTTTTTTCTGAAAAAAACAGCAAATAGCTAAGCCCTAAAACCGCCCCTAAAATTACAAAAATTGCAGGCCATATTCCAAGGGTCTTTAGCATAACTCCTGCGGAAATTATTGGGAAAACAACGTCCCCTCCGCCGAGAATTGCTATATTAATTTTAATCTTTTTCTTTTTTAATTCGGATTTTTTATATTTTTGTTTTAACATTCTTATTTTATTTCTGTCTTTTTTTGAAAGATATGGAATAAAAAATCCTGAGAAAATTTTTAAAGTGTTTATCTGGTATTTCGCCATTTTTTGCATTATCCCTGAATGCCAGACCGCCCACATATCATAAACTGAAATTAAAATAAGCAAAATAATCATCGTCCAGATATTTAAAAGAGGAACAAAAACCGCGGCAATGCCCGGATAAATTAATAATTCGGTGGCATTATGGACAATAAGGTTTCTTTTGTAAATTTTTATAAAAGCGAGAGGAATTGCAATTAGCGTCGCAATCAGAGGAATATTTCCAAAAATTAGTTTTTCAGAAGATAGATTGTTTGTGAGGAGCGCGTAAAAAGCAAGCCCGATAGCCAGAGACACGACTGCAAAAAACCAGAGTTTTAAAATAAATTCCACTTTAAATTTTGTCAATAGAAAAAATAAAGCTATTGCAATAATAAACGCAATAATAATTGAAGGAAAAGCATTTGTCGGATTAATTTCTTCCGGCGGCTCCATACCATAAGGCAGCGCATTCTGGGAATAATGCTTGACAACATAAAGTCCGATAAATTGCGTGGCTATAAACATCCCCAAAAGAACTAAAATTATCAGCAGTTTATGTTTCATTTTAATAATAAGATAAAATAGTTTTTAAAATCTTCTTTATTTTTAATATAAAATTCAAAGACATTATCACAAAATAAGATTCTCTTTCATTGCCGGGATTTAGGCTCTGTCCGGAATTTTGGATTTTTACTAATATTTGGAAAACTTCAAAAAAATTAAAGGGCGGGTGCTTGCCTTTAGGCAAGCTTTAGTGGGGGTTTGAAAAATCCAAAACTTCAATTTTAAAAAAATTCCTGCTCCCAATCACGAAAGCTGTTCTTGGTAAATTGTTTTTTAATTAAAATTTGTCCCTTTCGTAATTGCTCGGACAGAGCCCGGGATTTAAATACATTTATATAATAAAAAATTTCAATAGATTTATGGAATCCTACGAATCATTATTAAATGAAGCATATGGAAAAGTAAAGCAGGTTAAAGAGTCCGGCGAGAGATTTGAAATTCCTAAAATAGAGGGGCACATTGAAGGAAAAAAAACTATTTTAACAAATTTTTCTCAAATAGTTTCCCACATTAGAAGAAATCCGGAACATTTTCAAAAATTCCTTTTAAAAGAGCTTGCAACTTTTGGACAAAAAGAAGGAGACAAACTTATTCTTAATAATAAAATTCCAAGCGCAAAAATAAACCAGAAAATAGAAGAATATACAAATGAATTTGTGTTGTGCAGGGAATGCAAAAAGCCGGACACAGAAATAATCAGGGAAGACAGATTAAGTTTTCTTCATTGTTTAGCTTGCGGAGCTAAACATTCTATTAGAAGCAAGATATAATTTTTTATTTTTTTAATTGAAATTTTGATTTTGGTTTGATTAAGAAGACCCCGCCAACCCTCCCAGTTGTCCTAAACAGCTTAATTAAAATATTATTGAATAAGTAATTAACTTCACTTTCAAAATTATTTATGGCGATAATTTTTTCTGAGCGGAGAAATTTGACGAAATCAATTTCGGAGCAAATCAATCCGAGCGATAGCGAGCATTTTAACATTTAAAGAAAAATCAAAATTAAACAAAAGTTCTATAAAAAGAAGCAATATAATAAACCGAATTATTTTTTTGAAAACTTGATAAATTTTTTGAAGTATCTGAATTTAAAATTTCTGATAAAAGCGGTCTAAACATTTCCAAATAATTATCCTTATCTGTATAACCATTTTTAGCTGAACTCTCAAGATTGTTTTCCTGATTTAAGTTTGTCATTTTATTTATCGTCTCCATATAAAGATTCTTTCTTTTTTGGATCTCTAATCTTTTCATCTACAGTATACATTAAACCCGGTTCTTTATGCGGATTTCCTATTCCATAAATTGCTCCTGATTCATGCGGCAGGAAAATGCCAAGAAACTTTCCATCAGGAGATATCCTAAAAAAATGAGTTGTGCTATTAACTCCGTCTCTTGAAAGATATTCATTTTTTAAAAGCTCTGAAGACAGGGATTTTCCTAATTTTTCTATTTTTCCTGTTTTTGTATCCTGCACCTTAATTTCATAGTTTCCTATAATCGCTGAACCTTCAAGCCAGGCTATATATTCGCCGTTTGCGCTTATGCTAGGTCTTTCGCTATTTTCTCCGTTGGAAATTTCAAATTTATCTCCCGTAACAATGTCAGCCAGAAAAATCTTTTTTTTATTGGATGATTCTTGTTTTTTAACTCTGGTCCAGGCTATTCTGGTTCCGTCTCTGCTAATTTGCGGATCCATATACCAATAGTTATGGTCTTCTTCCAGAGGTTTTGAAGCATACGGGTTTTCAGTTTCTTTTACCCAGATGCTTTGCCTGGCGTCTTCTTTGGCATAAACAACATTTTTTCCGTTGCCGCTAATTTGCGGAAAATAATACCAGCTTTTTTTATCATTTGAAAAATTAATCAACTTTTCCGGCTTTGATTTTTTAAGCTGAACAAGGTAAATTTCTGATTTTTTATTTCTTTCACTTGTAAAAACAACTTTTTCTCCATTGTCATCTATGCTTGGCTGAAAATCTGCATCCGGATGATTTGAAAGATTTATAAGTTTCATTTTATCCAAATCTGCAAGATAAATTTCTCCCTTAGAACTATCTGTTTCAGAACTAAAAACAATATTTCTTCCGCGGTAGTCAATAGAGGGTTCTCTATGGAATCCAGGCCCCAATTCTAGTTTTATAGCTTCTTCGCTTCCAATGTTAGCCAAAAAAATATCGCTTTTTTCTTCTTGCCTGTGTTCAAAAACCATAACTTTATTGTTTCCTGAAATGCGCACCTCGGCGGGAATTCCGTAACTAGAGGTAATTCTCCAGAAAGGAATTTCAACTACTTTTAAATCTTTTTCAGGAAATCCAAAAGTTTTTATCTCTTGAACTGACGAAGTCTCTAGTAAGCGTTATTATTTTGATAATTTATTCCTGTAAGAAGCGCGGCGCTTGCAGCTAAAGTTAGCGCAGTTTTCTTTGCTGTTTTAAGAATATTTTCTAATTTTATCATAATTTTTTTCCTGATTTGCTTTTAATATCAAAAGAAAAACCCTTTATAAATGTTTGTCATTTGTTATTCTTTTATAATGACTATATTTTTAAAACATTTCACGAACTTTATTCATATCAATAAATTTTCCGGGGCAGGTTTTTGCTGCGCCTGAAAATTCCCTGTGCCCTAAAATATTTTTTTTATTGAGATGATGTTTTTTTATTTTATTTTTTAAGAATTTAAGCAGTGTTTGAATTTGCTTTTTTGCCGGTTTTTCTTCATCAAAATTTCCTATCAAACAAATTCCTAATGAATTTTTGTTATGGCCAAAAACATGCGCTCCAATAAATTTTTCATTGCGTCCTTTTTGAATTTTGCCTTTTTTATCAATTAAATAATGATAGCCAATATCTTCCCAGCCATATTTGTTTATATGCAAATCTTTAATTCTTTTTAATGAATCAATTTTTCTCTGCGAATGATGAACTGCAATGAACTTTATTTTTTTTAGGAGTTGCATAAGAGATATATAATACTTGAATTAATAAAATTATTTGTATTTTTCTAACGAAAAATGAATTAAAAAATTATCGCTATAACAGTCTCTTTAAAGTTTCTCTCAATCTCACTCAGTAATTAATAAAAATGATTTGTCTTCTGTGAAATTGCTCTACTTGAATATCAACAAATTATAAAAGAATCTTAAAATTTTTATCTCAAAACAAATCATTTCATCCATCTTTTCAATTTTGGAATTGTATTCTTTGCTATTTCTCTTGCTTTGTCTTCAGGCATCCATAATTTTTTCGAAAGTTCCACGCTTTTTTCTATTACTTTTTCCATTGTTAAATTTGAGTCGCTGAACTTTCCGTCCTGAAAACAGAATTTGCAATATTCATTTGTTTTAGAATTATCTTCATTTGTTCCCCAATTATCTTCTTTATTCAGGGGCATCCCGCAGCTTTGACAGACATTAACTTTTCCCATTTTTATTTGAAATAAAGGAGATTAATAAATTTTAGGGTTTTAGAAATTTTCCAAATTTTATTTTTTATATTTTGTTTTTACTGATATTTTCTCGCGGAATCGCTCGTTCTTTCACTTGAATGCAATTTAAAAGTCGGAGATTTAGATCTTAGTCCTCTTGATTTTTTTCCAGCGCTTGTCAATCCTCTCATTGCTCTTTTTTTATTTTCAGGACGGCAAATCCAGTTTATTGCATCGTCGTTTTGAATTTCAGGCATAAAGGGGTCAACGCAGATTACTTCATAAAAATAATGCACTCCGTCTTTTCCAATTAGATATGAATTTAAAACAACTAAATTTTTGTATTTTTTTTCCACTCTTTGCTCTGCAATCCAGCGATAATTCATCATTAAATTTTTTCTTGTATGCATTCTTTTTGACCTTCTTCCTTTGTTAGGTCTTGAACGTTTGTGACCCCCCCTTTTAACTCTTACCCGAATTACTACAAATCCTTTTTTATCTTTGTAGCCGAGAACTCTTGCTTTGTCTAATCTTAAAGGTTTATCAACTTTTGTAAACGCGTCTGATTCCCGCCATTTGATCATTCTTTCTCTAAGAGTTTTGATGTCTGGTTTTTTCCAGGCTTGTTTTATATAATGGTACATTCCTTGTGTCATAAGAACTCGATGAAAAATTAGTTTAAAAGTGTTTTGGAGAGAATTCACAACTTTTATAAGTTCAATAAATTTAATTTTTGAATGAGGCTGTAGCTCAGCTTGGTAGAGCACGGCTCTGATAAGTACGGATGAAATTCGTTCATTCAGAATTGAGTACAATTCAGAAAGGCCGGGGTCCACAGTTCAAATCTGTGCAGCCTCATTAAAAATTTTTAGATTTGAACTGCTTGCAGTTTCATTTTATAAATTTCCTATTTAGAAAATGAGTGAGACAACTTGTTGTCTCGCCAAATCTGTGCAGCCTCATTAAAAATTTTTGTTTTTATCATATACGATAAATATTTAATCTTAAAAAATCTATAATTTTAATGGGAGAGGTGCAAAGAAACATCGTTGAAAAAATTTCAGCAAAAGATTTTTCAAAAGAAATTGTTTCTGAACAGGAATTTTTTAATATTTTAAAATTAGTTTCTCCCGGAACTCATTTCAGAAGCGCCTTGGAAGGAGCTTTGCAGTCAAAAAGAGGGGCATTAATTCTTGTAGAAAATGAAAATACCAATGAAATTCTCGACGGAGGATTTAGAATCGGCGCAAGATTCACTCCGCAAAGAGTCGTTGAGCTGACTAAAATGGACGGGGCAATTGTTTTAAGCAAAGATTTAAAAAAAATTAATTATGCAAATGTGCTTTTAATGCCTGACAGCAAATTCAAAACTATTGAAACAGGGACGCGGCACAAGGCGGCGGAAAGAGCGGCAAAACAGGCAAAAACTTTAGTAATAGCAATCTCTGAAAAAAAAGAACAAATTACATTGTATTATAAAAATATAAGATACCCTTTGATAAACACCGGCGACCTTCTTAGAAAAGCTAACGAGCATATCCAGCTTTTAGAAAAGCAAAGAAAACTTTTTGATGATTTTGTTGAAAAACTTAATCGTTCTGAAATAAAAAATTATTTTGATTTAAAGCTTGCTATTAATGTCGTGCAAAAAGGAAAATTAATCCAAAAAGTTGTCAAGGAACTTGAAAAATATTCTATTGAACTCGGCGGAGAATCCACTTTGATTAAAATAAGCCTTAAAGAAATTTGGATGGGAGTTGAAAAAGAAACAAATCTTGTAATTAAAGATTATTCAAAAGTTGGCTTGAAAAGATCAGAAGAATTTTTAGATGAACTTAGTTATCATGAACTTTTATCTGAAGATATAATTGCGAGAGCGCTTGGATATGAAAGTCCGAATTTTTCAGCGGAGATTTGAAAACAATTTTAGAAAGCGAGGAAACTTTTTTCATAGGATTTTTCTTGGAAATAGAGCCTGCAAGAAATTTAAAAGAGCAGATAGATAAATTTAAAATGAGATTTTAAAAATATAGTTGGAGAACGATTTAAAAGAATAGATTATATAAAAAGGCAAGTTAATTATTATTCCTAATGAAAAAATTTATTGATGAATCAAAAATAATTAATCTCTATGTAACTGGAGGTCTATCTGGTAGGAAAATTTCCAAAAGATTAGAATATGCTTTAACAACCATACAACGAGTTCTAAAAAAATATAATGTAACGCGGAACTTAAAAGAAGCGAGAGCTAATTTATTTCAAAAAGGATACAAATCCCCGTTAAAGAAAGAATTAGATGAAAAAAAGATAATTGAATCATATCTTGAAAATAAATCTATATCTGCTATTGCTAAATTGTTTGATTGTTCTCATGGAACTATCTCAAAAGTTCTTAAAGAAAATAATGTCCCCATTAAAAATGCAGGTTATTTTAATAAAGGAAAATCTGGTTTTTGGACAAATAAAAAAAGACCTGATATAAGCGCTAAATTAAAAGGAATAAAACGTTCAGACGAAACAAAAGAAAAATTAAGATTGTCGCATTTAGGTCAAAAGTCAAATAAGAAAGGAAAAACCTTGGAAGAAATCTATGGAACAGAAAAGAGCAAAGAATTAAACAAGAAATTAGTAAAATCTCATTTGGGAATATCTTCGCATAGAAAAGGAAAAAGTTTTGAAGAAGAATTCGGTAAAGATAAATCTGAGAATATTAAATCAAAAATTAGAGAAAAAACATTGCAACAATACGTACGAGGAGATTTTCCAAAACAAGAGAATACAAATCCAGAAAGAAAAATTAAAGCAGAACTCATCAAAAAAGGATATAAAGAAGAAATCGATTTCATACATCAATTCAAATTTATGAATAAATTTATGTGTGATTTTTGTTTTCCGAAACAAAAAATTATTATTGAGGTGAATGGCGATTTTTGGCACGCAAATCCAGAAAAATATGCTGGAAAAGAATTACACCCTCATCAGATTAAAGGAATAAATAGAGATAAAACTAAAGAAGCATATATCAAGAAAGTAGATAATAATTCATGGACATTTCTTTCTTTTTGGGAAAGTGATATTAAGAAAGATGTTTCTAAATGCGTTAATAAAATTGAAGAAATAATGAGGTTAAAAGAAAAAAATGCGATTTGAAATTTCATCATCTTTGTTAGGTTTAATTGGTTTTTTATTCATGGTATTGAGTCAATTGCGAATTTTCCTTTTAAATAAGAACGCTAAGACTTCTGACAAATATAAATTTGCAAAGTGGGAAGAAAAACCAAAAGAAGATGGTTCTCCTAATTTCAAAATAAGAAAGTCAAAGTTAGATAAAAAGTTATTTATACCTTATTTAATCTTTTATATTGGTGTTTTTCTTCAGGTTCTTAGTTATCTTTTAGTTTTTCTTAAGAATTAAAATTCCAATCCTAATCTTCCCCTAATTCCAGAATTAATTTCCCCTGAGATAATTGATTTGTTATCGGCATATTAATTGGAATCGTCTTGGAATATATTGCAGATTCCCCTATGGCTTTTATTTCAATGCTGTTTTCCAAATTATTTATCAAAACATCGTTCAAGGATTTTACTTCCGGCATTTCTATTTCATAAATAATTTTATCCCCGATTCTTCTCAAACTTGTTTTTGGCTCTTTTTTAGGCAGTTCTGAAATTTTTTTTAATTGTTCTTTTCCAAATTCTCTTTTTGGAATTTTTCTGATTGTCTTTTTTGATTTTTTTTGCTGGCCAATCTGAATTTCTTTTCCATTAATCATTAATCTAAAATTTGACCCCGGAGACTTTTCCATATTCTTCATTTCTTTTTCCAGCATTTTGAAAGCGTTTCCAAGCATGCTATTTAACATTTTTCCGCCAAAACCCGCAAAAAAAGGATTTGCAAAAGATTCATCGTCAAAAATATCTTCTCTTCCCAGCATTCCCCAATCTTCTTCTCTATAACTTTCTATTTCTCTTCCGCAGCTTGGACAGAATCTATATTTACTGCTTACTTTTTCTCTGCAATTTCTGCAGCATCTTTTATTAAACATCTTTTTCTTAAGAATATAATCTTTAAAAGTTCTTCGGTGTTAACTCATTTAGTATAATAATTTTTATAAACAGGCTAATTTTTTAAAAAATATGGTTAAAAAAACATTTTTCAAAGAACCTGCAAAAGCAGAAATAAAAGCAAAAAATAAAGTTGAGATAAAAGAGCTTTATGAAATTGCAAATTTAAAGCAAAATGAGTATTCAATTTTGCAGTCTTTTATTCCAAAAAATTATAAGAATGCAAAAAAATTTATGAAACACGGACCGGAAGTAAAACCCATTAGATATTATTCTTTAGAACACGCGCTTAAAATTAGAAAAACCCCTGTTCAGTTGAGAGAAGAAATTTTTAATCAGATTAAAAATTATGAATTTTGCGGATATAGTTTTATGCCGTTGGGAAAAGACAAAAGAAAAAGAAAAGTCTCTTTAGTTGAATGTCTGGAAGGCGCAAGACTTTTTGCTTATTCTTATCAGAAAAATGCCAAGATTTTTATCAAGTCTTATGACAAGCCTGAGAGAGTTGATAAAGACGGCGCAGAAGTTATAGTTGAAGTTCCGTCGAGAACAAAAAAAGAAAGAAAAAATAAATTTAAGCTGACTTCTGTTCCTGTTAAAGATTCATTGGAAAAATATGTTATTTCTTTAAATATCGGCTCAGACCATTCGTGTCCGTCAAAAAGATTTAATATACGATACAAATATTTTGATGATAAAGAAAGTTCCGGGATTGTAAATTTTTGCGCGCATGAAATTGCGGGATATCTTCAATTAATAGAGCAGAAATTAAATAAAAAGAAAAACATTATTCCTTTGCAAATGTGCCAGTTCGCTATTCCGACGCAAAAAACAGTTGATTATTATTTAAAATTGGAAAATAATGTTTTAATTTATGATAAAAATTTAAAAAATAAAGATAAATTAAGAAAACCAAACAGGGCGGAAAAAGAAATGGCTTTGTGGTCTTTAGTTAAATTTTTGGGCCACGACAAAACTTTTTATGCAACGGAAAAAATAAAAAATTATATATGGAAAAGTTAAGTTTTTATATTATTCTTTTCTATAAAATAGATGAATAAAAAATTTTATGTTACAACTCCGATTTATTACCCGAATGATATTCTTCATGTCGGCCACGCATATACGACCCTCGCTGCGGATATTTTAGCAAGATGGCATCGGCTTAAAGGAGAAGATGTTTTTTTTCTTACCGGAACAGACGAGCACGGCAAAAAAATAGAAGAAGCTGCAAAAAAACAAAACAAAAAACCAAAAGAATTTGCTGATGAGCTTGTTTTAAGAATAAAAAAAGACTGGGAAAAATTAAATTTAACTTATGATAAATTCATAAGAACAACTGACAAGGAGCATGAAAAAATCGTCGGAGAAATTTTGCAGAAAGTTTATGACAATGGAGATATTTATCTCGGGGAATATAAAGGGTTATACTGCACCGGATGCGAGGCATATTATACTGAAAAAGATTTGGAAAACGGATTATGCCCGATACATAAAAAGAAAGCGGAATTAATCAAAGAAAAATCTTATTTTTTTAAACTTTCAAAATATCAAAAAAAACTTCTTGAATTATATAAAAAAGAATTTATTTTGCCAAAAAATAGAGAAAAAGAAATAATTAACCGAGTTAAAGAAGGGTTGAATGATTTGTCTATTTCAAGAACAAGTTTTGATTGGGGAATTCCCCTGCCTTTTGATAAAAAACATGTTTGTTATGTTTGGTTTGATGCTCTGACAAATTATTATTCTGCAACAAGAGAAAAAGGCAGGGAAAAATTCTGGCCAACAGATGTTCATTTGATTGGAAAAGATATTTTATGGTTTCATGCTGTTTATTGGCCTGCAATGTTAATGTCTGCAGGAATAACTCTTCCAAAAAAAATTTTTGCGCACGGATGGTGGACTTTTGACAAAGAAAAAATTTCAAAATCCAGGGGGAAAATTCTTTATATTGATGAATTAATTTCAATTGCGGGAGTGGATTCAGCAAGATATTTTTTATTCAGGGCGGCGCCTTTCGGCGAAGACGGAGATTTTTCAGAGCAAGCTTTAATTGACAGACATAATAATGAACTTGCAGATAAACTTGGAAATTTAGTTTCAAGAGTTAGTGCTTTAATTGAAAAATACGGGCTTGAAAAAACAGAAAATAAATTATTAAAAAAAATTAAACTTAAAGAAATTGAAAAACATTTTGAAAATTATGAATTAGACAAAGTTTTGAATGAAATTTTCAGTTTTATTGACGAATGCAATGCCCTTTTATTCCTGAAACTTCTGAAAAAATTGCAAAAATCTTTGGATTTAAAATCTCTTTAGATGAAATTAAAAAACCCATTAAAGTAATAAAAATAAAAAAATCAGAAATTTTATTTAAAAAAATACTATGAAGATAATATTATTTAATGCCTCTTCAATTGACGGAATAATTGCGAGAAAAAATGGAAACGAAGATTTTCTTTCAGATGAAAATTGGAATGAATTTTGCAAATTAGTTATAAATAAAAAATGTTTGATTTTAAGCAGAAGAGCTTATGAAACGACTAAAAATTATAATATCTCTCTTTTTGATAAGGTTACAAAAATTGTTGTTTCTAAGAAACAAAAAATAAAATTAGCTAAGGGGTGGATTTATGCAAGCTCTCCAAAAAATGCGATAGAAATTGCAAAATCAAAGAGATATAAAGAAACAATCTTTACTGCTGGTGAAAAATTAAATAATTGTTTTTTACATCAAAACTTAATTGATGAGTTAATCATTAATTTAGAACCTGTAATTGCAGGAAAAGGAATTAGAATTTTTAGCGAGAAATTTAATAAAAAATTAAAATTAATAAAATCTAAAAAATTAGATAAAGTAATAATCCAATTGCATTACAAACTAAAATGACGGAAGCAGATTTTTCAGACTGGGAAAAACTTGATTTAAGAGTTGCTGAAATAAAAAAAGTTGAAGAAATTAAAGGCGCGGACAAACTTTACAAATTAACTCTTGACGTCGGTGAATTAGGCGAGAGAACAATCTGCGCAGGAATTAAA
>JACOWL010000025.1 GCA_016176815.1 Candidatus Pacearchaeota archaeon | reverse complement strand
AAGCAATTCCAAAAAAAGAGGTTTTTGTTAAATCTGTGATAATAACTACAGCTGGAAAAAATTATATTCCTAAAGAATTAAAATTATTTTGCTGGAAAATATAAAATGGAACAAAAAATGAGAAATTTTTTGACAAACTCGTCCAAGCGTGGTCGAGTTAAAGAATTAAAATTGTGGTGTTGGGAGAAATGAAAAATAAAATGACTAAATTCAAATTCCTCTACTCGGAACCCGAATTTTTCAATAAACAATTTAAAGATGGAAAACAAAAAAAATACTAAAAAATTTAAATTTCTCCCGCATACAGCAGACAGAAAATTTCAGGCATTTGGAAAAACTCCTGAAGAAGTTTTTAAAAATTCTGCTTTAGCTTTATTTAATATAATTTATGATAAAAAAATTTCAGAAAAAAAGAAATTTAAAATTCATGCTAAAGGAAAAGATTTGGAAAGTTTAATGTATAATTTCTTGGAAGAGTTTTTGGTTTTAATTGACAGCAAAAATTTTCTGCCTTCTAAAATAGTAAATTTAAAATTAAATAAAAAAAGGCTTAATATAGAAGCAGAAATTGTTGGAGATAGTGCTGAAGATTATAATATAAGCGAGCATGTCAAAGCAATAACTTATAATGAAATGTTTATAAAAAAAATTGGCGATAAATGGATTAGTCAGGTTGTTTTGGATATTTAAAAATTATTTAATAATTGCTCTGTTAGAAATTTTAGATTTTTACTAAATCTTAAAATTAAAATATTAAATTGGTGAAGCAAACAAATACCTGCTCGCAGAAATTAAGAAAATTATCCTCACAGCAAAGTTCGAGAAGTGAATAGTTTAAAATAATCGATGAATAAAAAAGCTGTCTAGGTAGAATTATAAATAAATCCGAGCAACTTGTTGCGAGCAATTTTACAATAGCATAACAAAAGAGATTTAAATGAATATGCTTTTATCTAATAATGGAAATAAAAAAAATTTCAGAAAATATTTATGAAATTCCCAAAGAAGGAAAAATGAATGTTCCCGTAAGAATTTATGCTTCTGAAAAAATTCTTGAAGATATTAAAAATGACAAAACTCTTGAACAGGCAAAAAATGTTGCGCATTTGCCTGGAATCATAAATACTTCAATTGCCCTCGCTGATGCGCATCAGGGATATGGTTTCCCAATTGGAGGTGTTGCCGCTTTTGATTTGGACAAAGGAGTTATATCGCCTGGCGGAGTCGGCTATGATATCAACTGCTCGGTCCGCCTTTTAAGAACAAACTTGACAAAACAGGATATTTTAAAAAACCAAAAAGAAATTTTAGAAGCTCTTGACAGAAAAATTCCGTCCGGCGTCGGAAGAGGAAGCAGTTTTCAAATAACAAAAGAAGAATTTAAAAAATTAATGCTCGGCGGAGCGCAATATTTAGTTGAAAAAGGATATGGACAAAAAGAGGATTATTTGCATACAGAAGAAGAAGGCTGCATAAAAGGAGCTGACCCAAACAAAGTTTCAGAAAAAGCGATTAAAAGAGGCATTGGCCAGATTGGAACGCTCGGCGCCGGCAATCATTTCCTGGAAATTTTATTTGTTGATGAAATTTTTGACGAAAAAACTGCAAAAGCATTTGGTCTGAAAAAAAACCAGGCAGTTTTTTTAATTCATTGCGGTTCAAGAGGATTTGGGCATCAAATTGCGTCAGATTATATAAAAAAAATGGAACAAGAATATGGAACAGAAAATTTGCCCGATAGAGAACTTGCCTGCGCGCCTATTAAAAGCCGGCTCGGAAAAGATTATTATTCCGCAATGTGCTGCGCGGTAAATTTTGCTTTTGCAAACAAGCAATTAATGACTCACTGGCTAAGAGAAGAAATGAAATATTTTTTTCCAAAGATTGAAATTGAAGTTGTTTATGATGTCTGTCATAATATTGCAAAATTTGAGAAGCATCTTGTTGACGGAAAAATCAGGGAAGTTTGCGTTCATAGAAAAGGCGCTACAAGAAGTTTTGGACCGGGGAGGGAAGAAATTCCAAAAGCTTACAGAAAAGTCGGACAGCCTGTTTTAATCCCGGGAACAATGGGAACAGCGTCGTATGTTTTAGTCGGCGCAAAAAAATCCGAAGAAATTAGCTGGGGCAGCAGCGTCCACGGAGCCGGGCGAGTTATGTCAAGGTCAAAAGCAATAAGAGAATTAAAAGGAGAAGAAACAAAAGAAAAACTTCATAAAAAAAATATTGAAATTAAATCAAGAAGTTTCAAAGCAATTGCAGAAGAATCTCCCGAAGTTTACAAAGATATTGAAGAAGTTGTAAATGTTGTGCATGATTTAGGAATCTCAAAAAAAGTTGCAAGATTAAAACCGCTGGTTGTGATTATTGGTTAGATTTTTAACTGAAAAAATATCAAATTTTTTCATCTATTCGTTTTTCAACAGAGCTCCCTAAAACAAAAATTTTATAAACAATATTTTTTCTATAGATTAAACAAAGTGATAAAATGGACAGCGAAATTCAATCACAAACTCCTGAAACAGAACCCTCTGCAGGAGAATCCTCCGAAGAACAGCCTAAAAAAAGAAAAATTTCAATGGGCAACATAATCATTTTAATAATTTTATTAGCTATTATCGGCGTTGCAGTGTATTATTATTTAGGAAATGAATCTGAATTAGGAAATTGCTCTTCAGCGAACGAGTGCGGAAGATATAATGTTTTTTATATTTCAGGCGAGGGATATGTTTGCGCAAATGACCAGACAGTTGGAGAGGGCACTATTAAAACAAAATTGCTTATGTTCAAATATGCTTCTAAAAAAGCAACAACTAATGAGCCTGCGGATTGTTCCTGTATAGAGAATCAATGCGAGAGTTTTGATGAATTTACATCATAAATGTTTTGCTCAGATTTGCTTGTCTGATATTTCTGAAATATCATCCCATACTTTTCAAGAACACTTGTAATTTTTTGCTGCATTTCTCCTTTAACCTGCCAAACAGAAGCTATAAGAAATTTTCCATCAGTTAAATTTTCCCCAGCATTAAACAATATATTTTCCTTTTTTAATAATTCCTCAAGTTTTTTATATTCTCCAGCTTCAACAAATTTTTGAACCTGTATAAAAGTATTTATTTCCATATTAAAACAAAAAGAGTAGATTTTATAAATAATTATATTCTCTTTTATATAAGAGAAAAATGGTGAATAAAAGAATAATTTTAATATTTTTTTTTGCAATTATTTTAATAGCAGGAATTTTTGCAAGTTATGAACTTAAGGATAAAAAATATGAAATTCAGGAATCATACAGCAAAGGTGAAAATATCAAAGGATGGATAAATATCAGCTTCTCAAATGCGCCCGCAGTTTCTGTTTTCAGCGATGGAGCAGGAAATTCAGTAAAATTAATCGAGCTGTTAAAAACAGACTCAAGACATAAATATTCCTGCAATCCGGCAAATTGTGAATCTTCTTATTCTGCAGCAGCTCCTCAATCATCAAAACAAATTTCTTTGCAAGCAGGCGAGGAAAAATTAATTGGTTTTGTTTTTGACCAAAACCTTGACTCAATAGAAGATTTCAATTTAAACATAATAAGCAACGCGGCAAAATCAAAAGAAAACCAGTTAAAAATAGATTTATTTAACGACGGAAAAAATGATATTGGAAATACAAAAGCATACACTCAAACAGAAGAATGGAGCGCTCCACGAGATTATGCGTGTTTTGATTATACAAATTCTTTAATGCAGGAGGTTTTGATAAAAAATGGAGATAAATATTGCCAGAGAACAAATCTTCCTGAAGCCCCGGGATATAGTTTAGGAGCAAAATTAAAAAAAGCTTCTCCGGCAGATTCTTTAAATATAAAGATGTCTCTTTACGATGTTGATTTAGATGATTCGCTTGCAGGTTCATGCGATATTTCTCAGACGGTCTCAATTCAGGAATCTTCTGTTTATTGCGATATAGATTATCTTGTTGTAAAACAAAAAGATTATTATGTGTGCTTGTCTGCTGAAGGTTCTGGAACTTATAAAATGAAAGCGCATACTGGTCAGTGCGGGTTTTATGGAGCCCCCCCTCAAGATGATGAAACTGCAGCTTATAATGTTTTTAGCCAGCCCGAACTTCCAACAGGAGAATTTTCTTCTTACTTAAGTGAATTATATATTGAAGAAAATTATGACAACTTAAGCTGCAAAGGAAGACAATGCATTGTTCCGATAAAATTAATTTCAAATGTTGCGCAAGAGTTGACGCTCAGCGGAAAAATTGAATATGGAGTTCCTGGATTTGGAACAACTGAAAAAAATACTCTTCATGATTTATCGCAGAATTCTGCAAAAATAACCGCAAATGCCCAAAAAATTTATTTGGATAAAGGAAATTTTACCGTTCCAAATAATCTTGGAGAATATCTCTTTAAATTAAATATTGACGATTCAAAATTATTTGAAAAACAAGTTGAAGTAAAAAAAGGCGTGGAAATACTCTCGCTAAACCCTGCAAAAACTGCAGCGGGGCTTCCAACTAATTTTAAAGTTAGGTTTTCTGCTCCTGAAAATACGACGATTTCAGAATATAACTGGGATTTTTACAGCAACGGAACAACAAGAATCACAACTGCAAATCAGCTCTCTTATACTTACGGCTCAATTGGAAATTATCTTCTTACATTAACTTTAAAAGATTCGAGGGGGGGCATTTCTTCAAAAGTTTTTAATATTGAAGTTGGCTCTGCAAAAGATATTTTACCTGCTTTAATAATTGAAAAACAAAACGATTTATCAAATATAAAAGGCGAAATCTCAACTTATGATTTATTTTCCAGCGGCGCAATTGAAAATATTTTGAATTTAAATAATATCGAAAATAATTTAAGCGCATTAAATGCCGAATATAATTTAATCAAAGACGCCGGAACTGAACAGCAATTTCAGCAGCTGCTTTCTAAACTTTTAAATATTGAACTGCCAAAGTCACTAGGCAAAACTCTGGATTCTGCGCCTTTTACTTTTTTCCCTAAAAAAGAAAATATAGATTTAAGCGCAATTGAAACAATTGCCGGAGGAAGTTATGACGCTGATTTAGAAGAAGAATACAAAGATGCTCTTTTAACCTGGGATTTAAATAATGTTCAGGCAAAAATTTCCCAAAAAGAATTTTCTGCAATTTATGATTCTGGCGAAGAACCTCTTGTAAATGCGTTTAAATTGAATATAAAGGATTTAGGGGCTCAGGAAAATTTCTTTGTTTTTGTAAAGGCAATGGAAGGAATTGGATTTAAAGAAAATATTTCTTATGATGATTCCGGATATTATTTTAAAGAAATTACCGATGGAAACATGGAATTTTATACGACAGAAGATATAGGCTTTGAATCTCTTCCTGTTTTTATTTCTCCCTCTCTTAATGCGCTAAATATAGATTCCGGCGTCGGAGCGGCCCCGGAAAAAGCAGGCAATAAATTTAAATGGAGTTTATTTGCGTTGATAGTCATTTTTGTAATTATTTTGGGAATTGCCGTTTATTTTATTTTGAAAAAATGGTATAAAAATAAATATGAAAATTATTTATTTAAAAATAAAAATGATTTGTATAA
>JACOWL010000024.1 GCA_016176815.1 Candidatus Pacearchaeota archaeon | reverse complement strand
TCCGGATTAAATGCAAAAAACGCCTCAAACTCTTAAATGAGAATTTTAATATTTATTTTAATTTTTTTTATTCTTGTCGGTCTGATATTAATAAACAATAATAATTTGCATTTATCGGATAAAGAGCAATTAAAAACATTTTCAAAATTATATTTTAACTGGTTAGGAGAAATTTATTCTAATTTTTTCAGCATAACCGGGCATATTTCTAAATTGAATTGGTTCCCAGATTAAAAGAACTCCATTAGAAGTTTTGGTTTTTACTGAATTTAAAAAATCTCATTAACAGAAATTAAAAAGATTATTCGCATAACCGCAAAATTCTAGACGTTTGGTCAATCATTTAAAACAAATTCGTAATTAGAAAAGCTGTTTAGGACAATTGGGCGGGCGAGCAATTACGAAGGTGACAACCCTAAATGTTGCAAGACAAATTTTAATTCAAAAACAATTTATTAATTACAGCTTTCGTGATTGGGAGTTGGGCGGGGCAACTTCACGAGAAAAAAATAAAAATTGCAAAAGTTCTAAAAGCAAAATATCCATTTAATTTTAATTAAGGATAAAACTCCTTCACGAAAGACTTTTAAACCAGAAATACTTTAATAAAATATGGCAAAAAAGAGAGCAAAGAAGTCGCAAAAAAAGTCTGCTCCTGTTAAAAAAAGAACAATTCCAGTAAAACAAATTACTTCAAGATATAACTCAAGACTTGCTTTAAGAGACCTTATTTTATTCGCGCTGTTGTCAATAATCAGTTTTATTTTATTCACTGTTTCAGGGAATACTCTTTATCAGGATACTTTTTATTTATTAGCTATACTTTTTGGATTTATTGCCCTTGCTTTTTTAATAGTTTTTTTAGTGATTATTTTTGCAAGGGGAAAGGTGAAGGGGAAATAATTAAAAAATTGTAAAAATTTAGTTCTATGTGAAATTAAAATGTAAAAAAACCTGCTTCATTTCATTCGCAGAATTAATTTGCTTCGCGTCAGACATTAGTCATGACGCTCCGCTAATAAAAATTGCCGTGTCAGAAAATACTTGAGTTAAGTTAAATCTTAATTGAGCTGTTTCAACCGACTTATAAATAAATCCGAGCCGAGCGATTTCGCGAAATGTTATCACGAAGTCAAATTTGAAAAATCTGAGCGAGGTCGCGAGTAGGAAGTGGTGAGCAAGTTCACGAAAGAAACTTGAAAAACAAAATTATTTTAAAGAAGGCCCAGGAGGAGGCTCACCAGAGTCATCCTTTGAGGGGTCATCCCTTTTGGGAAAAATTGTCCTATGGAAAAAAAACGAGCATTGCATAAACCTGCTGTTATGTTTATTATTTATTCAAATTGCGCAAATAAAACCAATTAAATAATTTTATATATCTTATTCTTAATTGATATTCTGTAAGCCTGTGTAGCTCATGGGTTTCTTTTTAGAAAAAAGAAACTACAATGGTAGAAAAACTAAAATACCTTCGCTACACAAGTAAATAGTGTTTTGCAACACTATACAGAATATGCCTGTGTAGCTCAGTTGGTAAGAGCGCAACATTGGTAATGTTGAGGTCCTGAGTTCAACTCTCAGCGCAGGCTTTTACTTTATTTACAAAATACATTTTACACTTCAATAATTCTTATAAATGCAAAACCTTTCATTTAATCATGGCAAGAAATCTCGCTTCAACATTATCTTTTATAATTCTTTTACTATCATTATTCTTTTTTGTTCTTCCTGCTTTTGTTGGAAACTCAGCAATCGTGCCCTTGTTTTTAATTTCATTTGCGCTTCTAATTGCGGCTTTTGTTGCTTCAATGTCCGGATTAACTGATGAAACAGGGAGATATTCCAAATTAAGCTCATTTTCACTGATTGTTTCAATTATTTTCCTTTTATTTCTAATAATTGGCGCTTTAAGCCAGATTTAAGATAACTTTATAAAATCTTTTTAAATGATTTTATTATGAAATCTGAAAAATCTAAATTAGAAAAATTAAAAGAAAATTATTCTAAGATACAAAAAAAATATGGGCTTCCCGATTTTGACAAATTAAATGAAGAATTCAGAATAGAAAAAACCGCAGAAACAGAAACTGATTTTTTAGTCAGAGAAATCAGGGAAACAATCGGAGAAACTCTTGAAAATTTTTTGAGGTTTGTTGAAGCAATTTTAAATCCTGTGAATGTTCCGATGTTCTTATTTCCGATTATAAAATCTCTAAACACTGAAGAAAAAAATAAATTATCTGAAATTTATAAAAAGCTCTCAAAATTAGAAATTGATGCGATGAAATTAATTGATTATTCTGAAAAAAAAGAAGCAGAATTTATTAAAGATTCATATTCTGTCTGGCAGAAAATTAAAAAAGATTTTCCAAAAATTATTGAAGATGTAGAAAAGAGGATGGATATTAAATCTGAAAAGACTGAAAAAGGGTATTTTGGTTAGATTAATTTTTCAAAAACCCTCTCCAACTCAATTTCAAAAAGCGCAACGGGCATTTTAATTTTCCAGTTTTTAAGTATTTTGGGATGAATTTCTCCGAGATATCCAATTTTCTCATCACCTAAAAATATTTCTGCAACTCTGCCTTCTATAAAATGCATTGGAAATTTTTCAGATTCCTTGAGCGCAACGTTTACACTAAGCATATTAAAAAGATGCAAAAGAACCTGTTTCATTTCTGTAAAATTTCCAGGAACTAATGCAGCTGCAAGCATTTCTTTTTCTTCAAAATTTTTGTTCTCTTTTTGGCTAAAAACTTTTCCAGTTTCAAAAATTCTTTGGGGATATTCTGAATCTGTATTTTCTGAAAATATTTTCAGCAGATAATGTGTCAAATCTTTTCTTAAAATATTATAGTCTGTTTTTGATTCTTCAACTTCAATAGCCCCTTTTTCCTGTTTTTCCGGAATCCCCATTTTTTCAAACTGATCTTTTTTATTTGTTAAATGATAATTAGAAATTTCAAGCATGTTTAATCCTGACAAAATCTCTGAAATTTTTTTCTTAATAACCTCTTGCTGGTTTTCCTTCCCAATTGTTGAAATTTGGGGCATTTCCGGAGCAAAATTATCATAACCATAGGCAATTGCAATATCCTCAATTAAATCAACTTCATGCAAAATATCCACTCTCCAGGAAGGAGTTTCAACTTCTTTGTCTGAATAATTGTGCCCCATTTTTTCTAAAAGTTTTTTAATTTGTTTCTCATTTAACTCTAATCCAAGAAGTTTGTTTGTGTTTTCAAGAGAAATTTTTCTTTTTTCTGTTTTTAAATCAGGAGTTATTTTTGAACTGACTTTCATTTGATAAATTTCACCCCCAATTTCAGCCAGACTTGTGACAACCAGATTTAAACATTTTTCAAGAATCCATAAATCAAATCCTGAGCATTCAACAAAAACTTCTTTTGTTTCTTCTGTAATTCTCCCGGTTAACTGCGAATTTATTATAGGAGGCATGCTCAAAATTTTTTTGTCAGCATCAATAAAAACCGGGAATTTTGACTTGCCTGCAAGCAAATGAGCATAATCCCTGCCTGTCGGATGCCTTTGCAAAATTTCAAGCCCAGACATTTCTCTAGTCGCTTCAAGAGGAATAAATTTTATTTTATCCGGCTCTAAAGCAGTGTAAGTTATCGGCAATTTTATTTTTTCCAAAGGATATATTCCTATTGCAAGTTTTTTTCTTTTTCTCCCGACTGTGAAATGAAGTTTTTCCTGAATATCAATTAATTCTTTTATTTTTTCATCATTCAAATTTAATTTTTTTACAATAGCGCATGCAGTATACGGGCGGACTTCTTTTACAGAAGAATCCACAATCACTTCATAATCTTTTTCCGGTTTATTTAATTTATATATTTTTATTCCCCTGTTTTTTTCAAGAAAATTTAAAAAACTTCTTTTAAATCCCGAATAAGATAATAAATCAGGTCTGTTTGGATTTACTTCAATTTCTATTTCATTTTCAGTAATTTGCTCAAGCGTTGTTCCAAACATCGCAATTTTATTTTGCATATCTTCGTCTAATTTTCCGATTTCTTTTTCAAAAATTTTTCTGTTGAATTTTATGTTTGCCATTTTTTATTTTAAAATCATCCCAGCGATTTTATTTAATTCTTCTTAGCAAAACCTTCAACAGCTATGCCGACTCTTTTTGAAACTAATTTATTCTTTAAAAGTTTTGCAAGATGTTTTGCTTTTAACATTAATTCTGAATATTCGTCGTCGTTTAAATCAAATAAATATTCAATATGTTTTTTTGGAATTAGCAAAGTGTGTCCTGAATTTATGGGATTCATATCTAAAAATGCAAAATGTTTTTCATCTTCAAAAATTTTTACAGCGGAAATTTCTCCTTTCAGGATTTTGCAGAAGATGCAGTTTTTCATTTCATCCACCATTTTATTTTACGAAGTTGAGAAATATCATTTTTGTAAAGTTCTCTTAAATCTTTTATTCCATAATAATTCATTAGTGTTCTGTCTAATCCAGGACCCCAGGCTAAAACAGGAATATTTTCTCCTAAAAGCGGAATCACAACTTCTGGTCTGAAAATCCCTGCGCCTCCAAGTTCCAGCCATTCTTTTTTTTCAGTATGCCAGACATCTATTTCAACTGACGGCTCTGTATACGGAAAATACGCAGGCCTGAATCTGATTTTTTCAAAACCCATTTTTTTAAAAAATTCTTTTAAATATCCAAGCAAATGTCTGAAGTTTGCATTTTTATCAACGACAATTCCTTCT
>JACOWL010000005.1 GCA_016176815.1 Candidatus Pacearchaeota archaeon | reverse complement strand
GAAACAATGGATTCCGGCTTATGGCATTTATCAGACTTTCAGGGATTTTGATAAGGGCAAACCAAATGTGCTGGAAAAACACGGCTCGCTTTGTCTTAATGCCTGTTATCACGCTGCTTCGGTTTTTTCTGTAGGAGCGGGAATATATGAGCTTGCTGAGAGGTTATTTTAAATAATTAAAATGAAAACCCTATTTAATAAAATAACAAAACTTGCAATTATTCCGGTTTTAGCTGGAAGTTTAGCTTTGGAAGGATGTTATAAAGAATATAAAGAATATAATTTTGATGGAGAAATTATAAAATACAATAGAAATTTAGCAGAGCCCCTTAAAGTAATAACTGACGATTCTGTTTTTGTTTATAGTTCATATCGTAATAAAGATTCTATAAATGCGGTTTACGTTTATCCTCGTTCTAATATAAACAGAGGAGTTAATTATCTTAAACATGGCAAAAATAAAGAAAAATTTAATGAATATCAAAAGAAATATACTGCTTACTTAAATAAAATATCAAAACAAAAATAAAATGAAAACTCTAAATTATTTAGTTGCTGGAATGATTGGGCTTGGCTTAAATGGCTGCAATCTTGATTATACAAAAAAAGAACAGTCAGGTGTTATGAATGAAAAAGGCCTGGTGGTGACTACATTATATAACAAAAGACATAGTTCTACGGATATTGCTCCCGGGATAACTACTGGAGGAGATATTGCTATTTCTGTAAGTTCAACAACAATCCCTGAAACATGGGGAGTTGTTTTTAGATGTGAACACAAAAATAAATTTCCAATTATGGGTTCTGAAGAAAGCTACAAAGAATTATGGAACAAATTAGATGAAGGAGACAGCGTAACCATCTTATATAAAGAAGTTTACAAAGTTAAATACGACGGGAAAACAGACGAAGTAATTAGCAAAGAACTATTTGATTATGATTTTATTGGAGCTGAAAAAATAAATACCCTAAAGGGCACAAGATGACAAACCAAATAATCAACAAAGGATTTGTAAAAAAAATTGAAAACATAAATGAATCTCTTAGTTATGTAACTCTTATTTCAGATAAAGAACAAAGAGTCCCTTTTTATTCAAGACTAAAAGAGGAAATTTACAAAGGAAAACCGGTTGTAATTACCCTTGATGATTCGCCTGAAATGCCATATTCGCATATTAAAGAAATAAATTCAAACTCAAAAATAATTTAAAATGACAAAACAAAATTTAGGCAGTATAGAAATAGATGATGGATTTGAAGGAATTATTTATAATGCGAAAAGCTTCCCTGAATTTGCTTATTTTGATGCAGTTAAAAGTTTGGGTCTTGGTTTAAGCGAACACAGAACATGTATTTATCTAAAAGGTGAAAAATTAAAGGTTCTATACAGAAGTTTTGAAGACACACGTTTTCCTAATAGACATCATTCAGGATTAAATGAAATGATGAAAAAGAATTAAAATGACAAACCTAAAAGAGGTCACCATGCTCTGGTCCGGAAGAATCGGTGTCAGCGAGAGAATTCAAAATCACTTGGGGCTTATTGAAACTATTTATAGTATAGAATATGACTCAAAAAATAAAAAATATATTTCTACAATTGAACTTTCAGACAGAAATTTTGAAAAGCTTAGAACTTATAAAATTGATGGGGATGATTTAAGATTAATAGCAGAAATAAAAAGATTAATTCCAAAAAATCTGGAAAAGGCAACGCTAAAAGATATTGAATATATAGAAAATGAATATACAGAAAAAGGATTATACAATTTCCAACTTAATTAAATAAAAATCACTTCACAATATCTTTAATCAGCTTCGCCATTGCGTCTAAAAATTCTTCTGCCCTCTTTTGCCACAAATCAATATCAGTTCCTTTTAAATCGGTTGTTTTGCCGTGGGAAATTTCTTTATGAAGCGCGAGCAGCTCCCGATACCACCTAACATATTCTATTTTTAATTTTTTGTTATTTACAAAATTTTTCGCAAGTTCTTCCGGAATATGTTCCGGCGACGGCGGAGAAACCTTTGCCGCAATCAAAGCGGCGTGCGCGGAATCAACCATGCACCAATACAACCCTTCAATAGAGTTTAATTCTGCTGCTTTGCTTCGCGCAAGATGCATTGGCGCTCTTTGAAGAGCATTATAAATCGCTTCAGGCGTTGATTTTATTTTTCCCTGGATTAATAAAAATTTTAATGGGTCAAAAAATCCAGCCATATCAATCATTGCTTCTCCATTTCTTAGAATGTTTAAAATAATTGGATCGCCCCTCATTAAATCCTGCCACCATGTCGTTAATTTTACTGTATTAATATGAAGACTCGTCGAATAAGGATTTGCTTCTAAAATTGCGCCGAGCTCCTGCCTATACCACGCAGTTAATTCCTGGTCCCATTTTATAGACGCGTCGTCAATTACAATTATTATGTCAATATCTGAGCCGGCTGTTTGTGTTTTTTTTGCTGTTGATCCAAAAAGAATAATTGATTTTATTGCTTTTTCAAATTTTTTATAAACCTTTGTCGCAAAATCCATCGCAATTTCATGCTCACTTTTTAATTTAAGAGTTGGAATATTCTTCACAGGCTTTTTTTTAGAATCTTTTATCGCCATCTTTTATTATATACTTTAATATATATTTTAGTTTTTAAATTTACTGAATTAGGAAATTATTGAAAAAGCAGCTCTTTTATTGTTTCATCTATTAATTTGGTTGCATCTGAAATCGGAAATTTAACATCTTTATATTTCTTTATTCTCTTCTTGAAATTTTTTAATGTTTCTTGTTTTATTTTATCTTTATCTTTCATATTCCAATTAAATTCCTGCGCTATTTCCAAAGCATTCTCTCTATATGTTCCGATTTCTTCAGCGATATAATGAACTGATTCCGGCTTGTTAGTATATCTGACCAAAATTTTATGAACAATCACATTGCCCAGAATATTTCCCAAAATTTTTATAATTTTATTTTTTCCCATAACTCATCTCCTATTTCTTTTTCGGTTTGTTCTAATAAAATGTTAAGATAACCTAAAGCGGTTTTCCTGTCAAAATTAGACTCTTGATTATTTTTTAATCTTTCCAATAAATTTTTTCCGATTTCTTCACTTAAAGATTCTTTTAATCTTTTATTGTCAACTATTCTATTAATCAGCAATTTAACAAGCATAGCATTTCTTAATGCTTTATAAATTTCAATTCCTTCAGGATTATTTTCTAAATTGCTCCAATCCAATTTCATTTTCAAATCAATATTATACAGCTCTATTTTATTATTTAAATTCAACCCGCCATAAATTATTTTTTTATCTTTAAGCTGATAGATTAACGAGGGACTGCGGGAATAACTTTTCTCAATTGTTTTTTTATTATAAATTTCAAGGTCTGCTTTAATATTATATTCGCTTAATATTTTTTTAATTTCAATTATTTTTCTGTATTTTTCTTTGAGATTTATTTTGTTTTTTATTACAATCAAGATGTCAATGTCCTTATAATCCTTATAATTTGTCTGAATTGCAGAACCATAAATAACTATTGCTTGAACATCTTTTATACTTCCAAGTATAATTTTTTTTATTCTTTCTTCTATTGACTTAATTTTCTGATTGTATTCCATCTTATCCAACAAAAATTTAGAATCTATTGACGCCATTTCATTTAATTTAGGACGGATAAATCTTGTAAGATAATTTGAATCCACTTGAGTCAGCTTCTTATTTTTCATTTTTTTATTTACAACTTCCAATTCCTTTTTAGTGAAAATTTTGCTTTTTATCATATAATCAATATATTGGTTAAGAGATATATAAACTTTTCTGTATAGTTAAAATACTGTTCCTTTCAGTCACAGAGATTAAAAAATGTGATATTGGAAAATATTTTGAGAAACTAAATTAATAAATAAAAAAGCTGTTTAGGATAATATTTTAAATTAATTCGAGCCACGAGAGTGGCGAGCAAATCAAAAAGATTAAAACAAATACCTGCTTCGCAGAATTAATTTGAATTTTTCCAGATTTCATCATGGAAAAATTTTGGGAAGATTGCCATGTCAGCAAAGTTCAGGTTAATCATTTATTTAATTCAGCTGTTTTGAGCAACAATAAATAAATCCGAACGAAGTGAGCAATTTTAATATTCAAGAAAAATCAAAAACTATTTTGTCTGATTATTTATCCGCTCTTTACTTGTATTATTATAAAACCCATTTTAAATCATTCCATACCTCTTCCGCCCATTCTGCTTCCTTCTCCGCCTCTGCCTCTTGTCCCTCCAAATTCCTGAGGCAAATTTGAAAAACCTGCGCCAAATGTTTCATAATGTATTCCCGGAAGTATTTCCCCATAGCCCGAAGAATAAGAGCCTGGATTTCCATAATAGGGAGAAATTGGATAGGGCGATCTCTCAAACGATTTTGCAAAACCCCCCGCTTCAACAATTGTCTCGCCGGTGTAACCCTTTTTTTTCAACTCTTCAAAATACTGTTTGAACGGAACATTTCCCATTCCGGGAGGCAGATGAGAATCATAAGAGCCAAAATTATCTGTTAAATGAACATGTTTTATATGCTTTGACATCGCTTCAAATTCTTTTTTTAAATCCTCTTCTGAAAATCCGTGTTTTCTGTGAATGTTCAGATGCCCGACATCAAAAGTCAGCCCGATTAATTTATCCGCATATTTTTCTGCTTCTGATTTAGAATGCCCATTTTTAGTGGCATTTTCAACAAATTGTTTTTTTGATGCAAGAATTAAATCATTCATTTCTTTTCCTGTTGAAAAAGCATAGCCTGGATAAAGATTTTCAATAGAGATTACAGGAGCTTTTTCTCCGAATTTTTTAAAAGAATTAAATGCAATATTTCCAAAAGTTTCTGCGGATTTTTTCATTGCAAATTCTGTGACGGGAACATAAACGCTCGGCGCAAGTTCAGGAGTTTTTAATTCATGCATTAAATTTTGCACAGCTTCTGATTTTGCCATAATGTCATTGGGATGAATCTTGCTTAATTGTTTCTGATACTGATTTCTAATTTCAGTTAAATCTTTTTTTTGCTCCGGCGAGCCATATTCATATGCTTTGCTGAATAAACTGCTTAAATGCTCGTTTACATCTTCCAAATAAGTTTCGGCATTCGTTAAATGATTATACGCCCGTCTTTGCACCGCATTTTCTTCTTTACTTAAAAATTCTTTTAATTCTTTGTCATTCATTTTTTTTTCAGCAAGCTCCTGCAATAAATGCGAAATCTGGGGAGAATTTTGTCTGACTATTTCATCTGCTCTTTCTTTATTAAATAAAAGCTGGGATATAGAATTATCCCATTCAGAATGATTTAAAATATTTATTTGATCTTCCGGAGAAATAATTTTTCCTTTTTCAAAAGGAATTTCCCGAAAGTGTTCTCTTTTTCTTTCTTTAATTTCCCCGCGAAGTATTTTCTCTTTAATGCCGGGCTTTAATTCCATCATAGGTTCCGGATAATATTTAATTTTTTCTTTAACCGCAGTCATCTGTCCCGTCTCTTGATTTATTGCGCCAAGCTTTTCAATTTTTTTTCCTTCAGGAGTTATTTTATATTCTGTCCCGGGAATATTTGCGGAATGAATTGTTATCGGAATATTTCCTCTTGCGTCCAACTCGTGCGCTTTTTCCACAACATCATTTAATTGATATTCTGCAGCCTGCCTGTTTGCTTCGCTCCACCCTCCTTCAGCAACGCCGGAAGCTTCAATCAACGGCGAGTGCAACGACACTTTAGCTCCTGTTAATTTAGCCATTTGCTTGATTTCTTTAAAATGCTGACGAGGAATCGCTTCAAAATCTTCCGGCTTTATAGTTCCGATTTCTATCGGCACAATTCCCTGACTTAAAAGTTTGTTAACTTCTGCGATTTGATTCGCAGTAAATGGATTTGTCGGCGCTCCAAGCGACGACGCAGGAACGCGATAGCCGGTAAAAACATCGCCGTAATTCGGCGTAAATGAGCTGTACCCTCCTTGATAGACATTTTCTATATTGTAATTCGCCATGTTTAATTAAAGGAGAAATTGTTTATATATTTAACTTAACGAGGAGTGTATAATTTATCCTTGCGTTCAAAAGGGGATTTTGATTTAACTTCCTCCAGAGGTTTAATATCTGCTGAATATTTTTGCTCCTGCTTTTCATCAAAAAATCTTTCAGATTTTCTTTTTGTAGATTGTTCAACTCCCATGTGAGCCATGTTTTTTTCAAATCCCGATGGAGTTTGCAAGTTCTCATTCTGAATTTTATCAAAAGTTTTATATTCGCTGGATTGAGAAAAATATTTTTGATTTTCAGATTCATATGGTTTTTCTGTCTTTTCCGGATTTTTACGCAATAAAAATGAAGAAGTGATTTGCTCTAATCCTTCCTGCGTCTTTGCAGCAGGTTTTAAAACGGGAGAAATTTTTTCAATATTAATTCCTCTTTCTATAAACTTATTTTCTTCTATGGATTTTTCTGGTTTCTTTTTTTTACTTTTTAGCTCTAAATTTTTTATAGCTTTTGCTAATTTATGAAAAGAGGCCTGAAAAAACTTAGCATCCTTGTCATTTTAGCCGGCTTTTTCTTTATTTTAAATTCTTCTTTTGCAGTTATTACTGGAAATGTCGTCAGCAAAAGAATTGATGTTTTGGATTCATTTTTAGGAATAATGTTTCTTGTCGGCGGGCTTGCATTATTTTTAGTCGGCGAACTTGAATTAAAAACCATATCCGTGTATGATGCTTCTAAAGGAAAAGTCCCGAAGAAAAAAGAAAAATTTTATCATATGACAGATCCTTTATTATATTTTAGCAAAGTAGGAGATGTCAGCTTGGAAGAATTTAAAAGAGGAATAAAAGAAATTGAAAATGACCGCGAATTAATGCGCTTGGTAAAAGAAGAATATGGTCCGCAGCTTTTAGAAAAAGAGTCTAAAGGAAAACTTCTTGAAAGAAATATTGCTGAAGAATTTTTAAAAGTTTTATATTCCGGGAAAATTCCAAGGCAGGAAAAAGAATTAATAACAAAAAAAGAAATTTACGAAATTAGAAGAGCATTTGACCCCGGCTGGTATGGAAAACCCGATGCTCATCAATCAAAAATTTTAAAAGAACATGGATTTGCTTATGCTCCAAAACCAGGGCATGGAGAAATTTATTCAAAGAATAATCCGAATATAAGAATACTTGCTTCATCAACTCCCAGCGACGTAAATGCAGGAAAAAATGTCGCAAGACAAATAGTTAGTTTGTTAAAAAAGTCAGGGTAGATTTTTATTTTTGCAATAAATTATACAATTTATCCGCTTCTTCGCTTTTGAGGAGATATGCTAAACCTTTTTTGTCCAGATTTTCCCTCATATAATCTAAAATTTTATTGTAATTTTCCTGGGGGTTGGAAGAAGTTACTTTGTTTGTTTCAATCCCATATCTTGAACAATATCTTTGAAGAACGGGAAACTTTTCAAAAGAATCAGCAAAAACCACATCTAATGATTTTTTAGACTTAATTTCTTTTATTCTTTTTGTAAAATAAATGTCGGACTCAAAGGATGAATTTTTATCAGAACTAATTAAATGAATTTTTGTTTTTTCCATCATCTTTTATAAAAGATATTTAAGTATTATAAATCTTTCGTAAAGTATTAATTTTAAAAGAGTTACAAGGAGGTAGTAAAATTAATTCAATAAACTTATTTGCTGTTCACAATTGGAACAATGAGAAGTAATTATCTCTTTATATTTAAGCAATTCTCTTGCTTCCTTAGAGCTTATAGAATATTTTTTATAATTTTCTCTTTCGCTATGGTAATAAAATTTTAATTTGTTTTCTTTAGTAAGTTGGTCTAATTCAGCGTAATATAAATTCTTATATTTCATAAGAGAACTTGCCACTTCATCGTAAATTTTTTTTATTTCTGAATTTAGGTCTTCATTTAACTCATCAATTAAATATTTACATTCATTTTTGAGAGTTTTTCTTTTTTTGTTTAAAAAAAATAAACTTGACAAATCTTTGCATTCGCATTCGCCATTTAATTTTTTTAGATAGTTGATATATTCATCAGTTTCCATTTCATTTTTTTAAAAGCGGAGCAATTAATTGATTGCAATCAGAGCAATGCGCCGTTATTATTTTATTTTTATTTAATAATTTTATTCCTTTTTCAGACGACACGCGCTGTTTCTTATAATTATTTTTTTCATTGTGATAATATAATTTTAGTTTCTCATTTTTAACTAATAAATTTAACTCCAAATTATATTCATTATAAAAACCTATACGTTCATAAATTTTTTTTTCATAAAGGTTTTTTACTTCGTCATTTCCTTTATGAATATTCTCTAAAAATTCAGATAAATCATCGCAGAGGGTCTCAAGTTCTTTTCTTTTTTTTGCTAAATAAGACAGCCTTACTAAACTCTCACAATCGCATTGTTTACTTTTTTTATAAAGTTTTGAGAGATAAATTTCATTTTTGTTCTGTTTGGATTTCATTTTTTCAAAATTAACTCCAAAGCTTTTCTATAATCTTTTTCTGCTTCTTTATTTTTGTCCGAAATTTTTATTAAAATGTCTCCTCTTGTTTTATACAACTCTGAGTTATTTGGAGATAATTCTATTGCTTTATTATAGTCCTCAAGCGCTTTTGACAGCTCCCCCTTTTTATAGAGTATTTCTCCTCGCGCAATGCGCGCTTCTAAAAAGTTTTCTTCAAATTCTATTGCATAATTGTAGCTGTCAAGCGCTTTTTCGTCCTTGCCAAGACATTTGTAAACATCTCCCTCATATTTATTAGTTCGGGGGTCTGTAATTTCCGCATTCATGGATTTTGAAATGTATTCCATTGCTTTCTCGCATTTTTCTTGTTTGTAAAAAGAGATTCCGATTGTTCTGTACGCTATTCCTAAAAATTTTTCTTTATCCAGCGGAGTTATGTTT
>JACOWL010000004.1 GCA_016176815.1 Candidatus Pacearchaeota archaeon | reverse complement strand
TTTTTCAATTATAACTTTTTCGGCAGGAATTTCAATTTGAGAAATTCCCATTTGCTTCATCATTGACTGCATTTTTTTAGGATCTATTCCGCCGAACATGTTTTGAATTTAAAATTTATTTATTATATTTTCAATAGCAATAAACATTTTAAACCTTTTTATTCTAAATTTTTTATGAATACCCTTAAACAACAAGAACATGAATTAAAAACAATTGAGAACGCCCTTTTAAAAATAGGTTTTAAAAAAAATAGTGACTTGAATAATGTTTCTTACTCTATTGCTTGGAATATAAATCATAGCGCAAGGCCAAATAATTGGGGTTCAAAACCTAAAAAAAATTGTAAAGCAATTTATACTTTTGGCTATGAAAAAGAAATGATTTCATTGGGTTTTGTGAATAAAGAGCATTTAACTGCTAAAGCAAAAAAATTGTATACAAGATTATATACTTGGTATGAACAAGATGGAAAAATTGACGATTAATATTTTTTATTTGTTTTGGTGTTTTTTAGATATATTAAAAATAAAATAATTAAAAGTTTAAAATATGTTTTAAATTTTAAACACATAAGGCAAAACAATTCTCAGCCCAATTATTAAAATTATAAACATGACGACGTGCATTGGCTTAAAATAAAATTTACTTTCATATTCGTCCTGGAATCTCATCAATCCGCCAAATCCGCCGGGAAGATGTATTTTGTTGTCTTGCGCCATTTAAATAATTATGAATTAAGATATAAAAATCTATCTAATGTTAAAAAAGAGTTATCGTATTATTCCTTTTGTATAAGGTATTTGTTTTTCAATAAATTCTAAAATTTCTTTTTTAAACTTCGGATTTAATGAAATTGCTTTATATTGGGGGTTATGATAGACTATTATCCATCCTTGTTTTGAGAGTTCTTTTATAATTTCATTACGATGCTGAAATCTTTTAAAATGCTCTATTCTATCGTATTTTGCGCCCCAGTTTCCTTTGCTTCTTGCAAGAGCGAACATAAGTTGGGCTTTTTCAAGTTCCAGCATATTTTTAAATGTTTTCCGATATTTTAAATGTTTCTATCTCTGAAAGATTTATTTCTTTAAAGAAATATTTAAAAAGGGCAATATATTAAGTATATTATGAAAAACAAAAAGAATAAATCATTTTTTTTAATGCAATTTGGAGATACTCCTCAATTAAGAGTTTTAGATTTTTTAATCGGCAATCATTTTTTTGATTTTCCTATGACGGAAATTGCAAGAGAAAGCAACGTAAGTTATAACTCAATCACAACTTTTTTCCAGAATTTTATTAATTCAGGAATTATTATTAAAACAAGAAAAGTTGGAAAGTCTGATTATTATAAATTAAATTTGGATAATCCTTTTGTTATGAATCTTATTAGACTTGATTGGAGTTTAACAAAAAGAAATATCTTAGCAGAACAAATACAATTAATTAAAACTTCTTAAATTATTTCAATCTCAAACTTTCCAAATTTCTCGGAACATTTGTTTCAACTCTTGTAAGTTTGTAAAGCGCAGACGACAAATCAAGAGACCTTGAAACTTCTCCGTGATTTACTATAATTCTTTTTGGTTTTGGCCAGATGTTGTTAAAAAAAGAAATTAATTCATTTCTTCCCGGATGCGCGGAAAAACCTTCAATAGTATTTATTTCCATATTTATTTCCACTTTTTCTTCTTTTCCATCCACATTCATTTTTGCTTCTTTTACTCCTTCCTGAACCTGCCTTCCGAGCGAACCGACGCCCTGATAGCAGACAAAGATAATTGAATTATTTTTATTTCCCGCAAATTCCCTGAAATATTCCACTGATGCTCCGCCGACAAGCATTCCTGAAGTTGCAAGAACAACGCACGGACCGCCTTCAATAACTTTTCTTCTTTCCTGCGACGAGCCGACGCGGGAAAAAACTTCTGAAACAAACGGATTTTTGTCCTGAAAAATATCCTGCATTACGCGTTTGCTTAAAAAATCTGGATAAGAAGTGTGGATAGCATTAATATCCCATATCATCCCGTCGATATAAACTGGAATATTCGGCAATTTTCCGGATTTTATAGCGTCTTCTATAACTAACATTGTTTCCTGCGCTCTTCCTAATCCAAGTTCCGGAATCAAAACTTTTCCTTTTCTTTCTATTGCTTTTTTAATAAGTTCAATAATTTCTTCTTCTGCTTTTTGCCTTGGAGGAAAAATATTATTTTTAGCGCCATAAGTTGATTCTGTTATAACTGTTTCAACTCTTGGAAAAATATTTACTGCCGGGTCCAGTAATCTTGTTTTGTCATATTTAAAATCCGCGCAATAAAGCAAATTGTGGGCGCCGTTGCCGATATTTAGATGAACCATAGAACTTCCCAAGCAATGTCCTGAATTATAAAAAGTAAGTCTTACATCAGAAGTTACGTCGGTAACTTCGTTGTTTGCCGCGCAAATGCTGTGCTTAACCATTTCTGTTACGTCTTCTGAACTAAATAAAGGAGCAACTGCCTGCTTGTATGCGACGCCGATAAAATCCAAAGACAACAGCGCCGCGATATCTCTCGACGGAAGAGTCATATAAACCGGACCCCTGTAACCCATTTTATATAAATAAGGTATTAATCCGACGTGGTCAAGATGCGCGTGGCTTAAAATTACAGCATCTAATTTAGCGATATCAAATTCAGGAATATTAAAATACGGGAATTTATTTGAACCCGAAGAAGCGACATCAATTCCGCAGTCCAATAAAATATTTGAATTCGGAGTCTGCAATAATAAACAGCTTCTGCCAACCTGCCTTGCTCCCCCCAAGAAAGTCAGTCTAATCCAGCCGTCTGATTTTTCAGAAGACCATTCTTTGTAAATTTTTTTTCCGATTTCATTTAAGAATTTTCTTCTGTATGTATTATTTGCATAAAGAACGCTTCTTACTTTTTCAGTAATCTGGCTTTTAATTGCAGAACTTCTCTGCACTTGCGGTGTCCACAAAGTTGTATTTCTTATTTCATCTAAAATGCTTCCCTGCCTTCCGATAACAAGGCCTGGTTTTTTGGCTTCAATAACAACGACGCTGCGATAATAATCAAAAATTATATCTGTCACTTCAGCTTCTTCCGGGATGCTTTTTCTTATCTGAGATTCAGCGGTTGTTTTGTCCGGCAGAATTTTTTGGTCTGCTCTTAATTCAATCCTCTTTTTAATTTCATTAACAATTTCTTTAATTTTCGGCTCGCCTTCTTTAAAAAATAATTCATTATTTGTATAAAGAACTATATTTGCCCCTTCAAAATTTGCTTCTGTGATTTTTCCGTGCAGTTTTTCTGTTATATGTTTTAGAATATCTGTCATTTTTTATTTTTTTGATTTAGTTTTGTTTAATAATTCTTCTTTTACAAATTTCCCCCATTCTGATAAATCGTTTGGGTTCCATGAATTGATTAAAACAGAAGCTTTTGATGTAAGCCCAAATGGATGATAAACCCATGCCATAAAACCAATATTATTTTTTCTTAAAAACTTATTCAACGGAATGGCATACTCTTTCTTAGAACCCTCAAAAACTTTATGATGCGTTTCTCCAATGAACCCGCATTCAACAATGTTAACGGGGTATTCTTTCTTAACTTTAGCTACGATTTTTTTATCAACTTCATAATTAGGGTATATAGCGACGCTGTAAATTATATTTTTTTCTTTTAGAGGATTTTTTAAAACATCAGATAAATCAGCCATAAAATTAACTCCTGAAACAGAGATTATGTTATCTGAATATTTTCTTATTTCTTTAATTAGTTCTTCTGCAACTTCTTTCCATTCATTCCAGTTTGAACATAAAGGGTTAGCAAAAATCTCAAAAATAACATGTTCTTCTTTTCCATACCTTTTAGATAAAGTCTTCCAAGCATCTAATGCAACCTCTTTTTTAGAGTCATATCTCATAAAACCATCATCTAAAATTTCAGGAGACCTTGTTTCTCCAACTAAAGGATTTCCATGAGCATGCCAATCTATCCAACAATAAAGTTTTATTTTTTTACATTCGCTTACTATTTTATCTAAAAATTCTTTGCAATAATCTTTTCTTGATTGAAACATTGATGGGACAATTACAATTTTAACTGTATTAAACCCGAAATCTTTTATATTCTTTAAATCTTTTAAGGAGAAATGGTTATCTCTATTCAAGGTAAGAGCAGGGTCAATTAAACAAGCCCCCTTAAGAATAACTTCTTTTCCTTTTTCATTAACAATTTTATTTTTATTAACAATTAGTTTTTCCATTTTAATTTTTTATATTTAACATTTTTAATTTGATTATTTTCTAATGCTCTTTACTTTCTATTTAATAGAAAATTATTCTTTTTTATCGTCTTTGTATTCTGAAACAATTTCCTGTTCAACGACTTTCTTAATTCCTTCTTTTGTTATTGCAAAAACATCGATTCCGTAACCCGAACCAGTGTCTCTTTGTGTTGAGGATTTTATTGCTTCTTTTGCAAGCTCAACACCTTCTTTAACACTTAAACCTTTTTTGTATTGTCTTTCAAGAAGTCCGAGAACGTATGGCATTCCAGAACCAAAATTTGCGTCGTAATCTTCAACTTTAACAAAACTCCCTGCAGGTTCAATCGAATAAAGTTCTGTTGTTCCGTCCTCGTTAAAACCTCCAAGCAAAAATCCTGCCTGCTGTGGAATCATAGAAGGTTGTCTTATTCCTGAATAAGAAATATTTGATAGCAAGCTTGCTGATTGTTTTATGCTGGGTCTTGTTTTTGACCGCAATTCTTTTAATCTTAATTCTGCCGGAAGCAATTTAGCAACTCGCTGAATATCAGATACCAT